>JAGXSG010000017.1 GCA_018333995.1 Clostridiales bacterium
GCACCCGCCGTTTTGGCGGGATGGGTCTCGGCTTGTTCCTCGCGTACAACATCGTCCGTGCGCACGGCGGTTCGATCACCGCCACGAGCGAGATCGGTCGCGGGAGCGTGTTTACCGTGCGCATCCCGCTCGTTAGTGAGTGACTCCACGCACGTGACGTTTGAGCGCGTTTTCCGCGTCGATTGTCAGTGCTGCCGGTCCGCCAAACAGCGTGAGGCCCGACGGGTCGCGCGCTTGGAGCCACACCGCGGCGGCTTGATCGGTTCGATCCCCCAAGATCAGTGGCTCGCGCCTACCCGCTAGAAACGGACCGGCCACGAGCGCGTCGACGAAGTTGACGCCCGACGCGATCCCAAGGCCGGTCCCGCCGAGAATCCCCTCCACCTTTGCCCACCCGGCGACTTCGCGCGCGGTCTCGTACCGGTCGCGTCCGGCGACCCGGGTCGGTGCTGGAAGCATGGCGGCGACATGCCGTGAGATCGCGAGTTCGCCGCCGATAACCATGGTGCGCTCGGTGCCGATTCCAACGAGTGCGTCCCGTGTCGTCTGCGGAAGCGCGTCGGGACGCGTGAGCAGGATTGGAGTGCCGTTCGCGGCAGCGGCAGGTGAGGCGGCCAGTGCGTCTGGCCACGCGACTCCAGACGCGACAAAGACGCGTCGGCCCGGTAGGCCGGTTGCGGCCGCAACGCGCGCGGCTATGAGTGCCGCGGTCTCGTAGCGATCCTTCCCGGCCACACGCTCTATTTGAGCTGAAGGGAGCAGCGAGCGTATCGCGGCCTCCACCGCAGGAGAGAGGGCGGCACTTCCACCGGCGATCACGACGCGTCGCGGTGAGAATCGCAGAAGCGCGTCGCGGGTCTCGACTGAAAGCCGATCGGGCCTCGTGATCAGCAGCGGTCCGCCGAGAGCGTACGCGAGCGGCCCGCCGGCGAGCGCGTCAGGCCAGGTGACGCCGCTGGCGAGCACCACACTTTCGACCGGGCCTGAGAATCCTGCTGTCGAGACGAGAGCGGCGGTCGCGTAGCGATTGCGGCCACCGAGACGTTCACTTGCAAGCGGAGCGCTACCGGAGGCGGTCTCGACGGAGATCGTCGTTGTCTCGGAGGGCCAACGGTTGGAAGCGTACGCACGGACCCATAGGTTGTTCGGGCCGTCGCGCGTGACGAAAAGTCTGGCCGAGCGTTGGGTGGTTGTGTACGTTGGACCGGGGACACTGCCGTACCGGTAGAAAACACCGGCAGCGCCTGTAGGCGCACTCCAGGAGAGTTCGTACTCAAATCCGCCGATCAGGGTGGCCCTGGCTTCGAGCGCGGGCATGGTGCTGATGCGCGAGCGCACCTCGTGTAGGGCCGCGAACGCGTCGATGCGTCCATGTCCCGTCTCAACGTCGAATCCAGGGAGGCTCCCCACTGAGCCATCTGCCGTTTTCACAAGGATGTCTGCGACCTCATCGGCGGAAAGACCTGGCATGAACGACCAGATAAGGGCCGCGGTCCCTGAAACGAGGGGTGTAGCGTGTGAAGTGCCGCTGCGCTGAGATATCTGGTCGTCCGCTCCGGCGGTCCAAAGACTGACACCCGGTGCGGCAAGGTCGAGCTCAGGACCGAAGCTCGAACTGGACCACCGCTTGCCAGCGTTGCCGCCCGTGTGCTCGATTGCGCCCACCGCAAGCGCACCCGGCGACGCCGCTGGATAGAAGACCCCGCGTGTTCCCGTGTTGCCCGCAGCAGCGACCACGATCGATCCTCGCGCGAGACACGCAGCGACTGCGGCGTCGAGAAGATCACGCTGCGCGGCGGTGAAATCGCTATTCGCGGGCGAGATTCCAAGCGAGAGGTTGATGACTCGCGCACCTCGCGAGGAGGCATCGAGCATCGCTTCGATCGTCCACGCCACGCTTCCCATACCCGTTGCTCCGAGCGTCTTATACACGAGGATGCGGTTGGTTGAGGCGTCGAGGACTCCCGCGATTCCAAAGGCGTTGTCACTCTGCGCGCGGATGATCGACGCTACGCGCGTCCCGTGACCAAGATCGTCGAGGGGCAGGTTGTCGGCGTTCACGTAGTCCCAGACCATGACGTACTCGCCGGTCTCTTCTCGCAAGCTTGGCGTGACGCCCGAGTCGATGACGGCAACCGTGACTCCGTCACGTTCTTGCGCAAGGGAGTGGACCCCCGTGCCAAATGCCGCTTCCCACACCGGCTCGATGTTGATGGCGTGCGGGTGGATCGATGTGGGGCCGAGGTACGTCCGCTGGCCAGTATTGGAGAGCAGTGCGGCTGGATAGTAGGGATCGTTAGGAGGGCTGAGCGCTGAGAGTTCGAAGTCGGGGGCGGCTGCGACGACATCTCGGCGAGCGGCTATCCGGGCTGCGAAGCGGCCGGGGTCGATGCCGTCAGGTGTCGTGACGAGCAGCATGCCTTGGCCGCGGAGTGTGACATCTTCGCTCGCAGCGCCGAGTGAGGCGATATCCTCAAACGCCCCGCGTGAGATGTGACCGTCGGAAAACAGAACGACGACGCGGCCGGCATCCCCGCCGGACGGTCCGCTTCCGTGTGCCGGTTGCTCGAGCCCACTCGTTGCATCCGGCGTGACGATCGGTCGCGCGCCCTCGGCAGGAAGCGCTGGAGCCGCCATCGCGGCGCACAGCAGCGCAATCGCGGCCCGCCTTCGTACATCCTTCACGCTGTTCCTTTCGACTCGAACTAGCCCTCTTCTCATCGCCCCAGATGACTGGTATCGTCTGAGGCGACCTTTTAACCCGGTCCCGTGAGGCCGGCAAGGGAATCATACCGATACACGTCACGAGCGACCTTCGTGCCGAATGTGGGTGTGCCTGCTTGCCGCCTCGGTGAGCAGGCTTATTTGTGCCTGGGACCTGACACGCATACGGCGCGCGGAGACTCCGCGCACGAAGGGAGGCGCATCGAACATGGCGTACCGCACGAAAGCGGTTGTCATGGACGGACCCGCAATCGACCGGGCGCTCACGCGCATCGCCCACGAGATCCTCGAAGCGAACAGTGGCAGCGGCGCCCTCGCGCTCGTCGGCATCGTGACTCGCGGGACCGTGGTGGCCACTCGGCTCGCCGAGCGGATCGAGCGGATCGAGGGCTCTCCCGTTCCCGTGGGAACCCTCGACATCTCGTTTTACCGGGATGACGTTGCTATGCGGCTCTCTCCTGAAGTGCATCGCACTGACATCCCCTTCGATGTCGAGGAGAGGACGATCGTGCTCGTCGACGATGTCCTCTACACCGGCAGGACTATTCGCGCCGCGATGGACGCGATCATGGATTACGGTCGTCCGCGCTCGATCCAGCTTGCCGTTCTCGTTGATCGCGGGCATCGCGAGCTGCCCATCAGGGCCGACTATGTGGGCAAAAACGTGCCCACCGCCCGAAAGGAACGGGTCACGGTCATGCTCTCGGATGTTGATGGAGCTAACTCAGTCGACATCCAGGAGGAGGTGGACAGCGAGTGACAGCGCTCTCGACCCGCCACATCATGACGATGGATGACCTGACCACAGACGACATCATGCTCATCTTGGACACGGCTGATTCGTTTGCCGAGGTAAACGAGCGCCGCATCAAGAAGTTGCCCACGCTGCGTGGGCGCACAGTGGTCAACCTCTTCCTCGAGCCTTCGACCCGAACCCGCACGAGTTTCGAAATTGCGGCAAAGCGCCTGTCGGCCGACGCGATCAACATGAGCGGCTCGGCGTCCGCGACCGTCAAGGGCGAAAGCCTTCGCGATACCGCTGCGACACTGTCGGCTATGGCGTGCGATCTGATAGTGGTACGCCACGCCTACGCGGGCGCCCCGCAAATTCTTGCTGAGTGCATGGACACGCACGTCGTCAATGGCGGCGATGGAATGCACCAGCATCCCACGCAGGCGTTGCTCGACCTGTACACCATCCGCAGACGTGCTGGTCGCCTCGAAGGCCTCACCGTGGGCATTGTGGGCGACATCAGCCACTCGCGGGTTGCGGGCTCCCTTGTGCCCGCCCTGCGCAAGGTCGGGGCGCACCCGGTCGTCATCGCTCCGCCCACACTTCTGCCCGCGCGGCCGGATGTGCTCGGCGCGGAAGCGGCGACCTCCCTTGATGACGTGCTGCCCGGCCTCGATGTCGCCTACATGCTCCGAATCCAGATGGAGCGCGCTGAAGGAATGCCGTTCCCGAGCTTGCGTGAGTACGCGCGGTTTTACGGCATGAACGCCGAGCGTCTTGCCGCGGCCCGGCCTGAGATGTTTGTCATGCACCCTGGACCGATGAACCGTGGTGTTGAGGTTTCCTCAGAGGTTGCGGATTCGCCGCGCTCCGTCGTGCTCGACCAGGTCAACGCGGGCGTCGCTGTCCGCATGGCCGTCATGTACCTGCTGTTGGGGGGCGAGGACCATGGCGCTGCTGCTTAAGCACGGACGCATCGTCGATCCGCAAACCGGGATCGATATGGTTGCCGACATGGTCATCCGGGACGGGCGGATCGTCGAGATCGGCCCCGATCTCACCATCTCCAAAGGTTCGACGATAGAGTGCGCCGAGAAGGTCATCGTACCCGGACTCGTCGATGTTCACGTGCACCTTCGGGAACCTGGCCGCGAGTACGCCGAGACGATCGCGAGCGGGACGAAGGCCGCCGCTCGCGGGGGCTTTACCGGTGTGTGCTCGATGCCCAACACGACTCCCGTGACGGATACCGGCTCGAAGGTGCGCTTCATCGTCGAGCGGGCAGCCGATCAGGGCGTTGTGCGCGTCCATCCACTGGGGGCGCTCACCAAGGGGTCAGCCGGCGAGTCGCTCGCGGAGATCGGAGACATGATCGCCGAGGGCGCCGTGGGATTTACCGACGACGGTCACCCCGTCGCGACCGCGGGGATGATGCGCACGTGCATGGAGTACGCACGTGGTTTCGACGCTGTGGTCGCGAGCCACTGCGAGGATCGCACGCTTGCCGGGAGGGGTGTTGTCAACGAGGGTGCTGTCTCGACTCGGCTCGGAGTTCCGGGACATCCCGCCGTGGCCGAGGAGGTGCAGGTCGCTCGCGATATCCGGCTCGCCGAGCTTACTGGATGCCGACTCCACCTGCAGCATCTCTCGACCGCGCGTTCGGTCGAGCTCGTTCGCGAAGCCAAGGGACGGGGCGTATCTGTTACGTGTGAGGTGACGCCACACCATCTGTTTCTCGACGAGAATGCCCTCACGACGCAGTACGACACGAACCTCAAGATGAACCCGCCGCTAAGGACCGCGTACGACCGAGAGGCGCTCCTCGGCGCGGTGCTCGATGGGACAGTCGATTGCATCGCGACCGATCACGCGCCGCACGGGGCGCACGAGAAGGCCCTTGAGTTCGAGCTCGCGCCGTTTGGAACGACTGGCCTGGAAACAGCGCTGCCGTTGGTTCTGACGCACCTGCTCCACCCCGGCGTGCTCGATTGGTCTGGGGTGATCCGGCTCATGGCGACAGGTCCGCGTGCGGTGTTCGGCCTTCCCGCGGTGCGTTTCGAGCCAGGTGCGGTCGCCGACATCACCGTGATCGATCCTGAGGCGCGCATCGAGGTCACCCGCGAGTGGTTCGTCTCGAAATCGGCGAACTCGGCCTTCTTGGGGGGTACACTCCTCGGAAAGGCAACCGATGTGCTTGTCGGGGGAGAGTTCGCGCTCAGGAGTGGAAAGGTGGTCGGCTGAGTGGCCGGAGCTACGCCAGCACTTCTCGCGCTCGAAGACGGGACTGTCTTTGCGGGTGTTGCGTGTGGTGCGCTTGGAGAGGCCGCCGGGGAGATCGTGTTTAACACATCGATCACTGGCTACCAGGAGGTTCTCACAGACCCATCGTACGCTGGACAGATTATCACCATGACCATGCCGCACATCGGAAACTACGGGGTTAATGGCGCGGACATGGAGTCGAGGGACGTATTCGCGAGCGGGCTTGTCGTGCGCGAGATGAGTGAGGCGGTCTCGAACTGGCGGGCCGAGGAATCGCTTCGAGACTTCCTCGTGCGCCACGGCGTGGTAGCGATTGAAGACGTGGACACGAGAAGGCTTACTCGCCACATTCGTGAGGCGGGTGCGATGCGCGCGGTGATCTCAACTACCGATCTTGACGAGCGTTCGCTTGTTGCCAAGGCTAAGGCGTCGCCTGGGCTTGTCGGCCGGGACTTGGTGGCGCAGGTGGCGGTGGGAGAACCGTACGTGTGGGGTGCCGAGGGCCCAGACGGCGTCTTGCCCGTTGACACGGGGGTGTTGCCCGCAACCCCGCGCTACCGCATCGTGGCGCTCGACTCAGGTATCAAGTACAACATCATGCGCCGGCTCGCTGAGGCCGGGTGTGAGATCATCGTCGTTCCGCCCACACTCTCTGCGCGAGACATCTTTGCCTACGAGCCTGACGGAGTGTTTCTCGCTAACGGCCCCGGGGATCCAGCCGCGGTCGACTACCTCTACGGCACGCTCCGCGAGATCCTCGGTGTTGTCCCAGTTTTCGGGATATGCCTCGGACACCAGATGCTCTCTCTCGCGGTCGGTTGCACAACATACAAGCTCAAGTACGGGCACCGAGGGGGCAACCAGCCCGTGGCGAACCTGCTGTCCGGACGTGTGGAGATTACGAGTCAGAACCACGGGTTCTGCGTTGATTTCGGTTCGATAGGACCGCTTGTCGCCGAGGAGAGCGCTGGACTGCCGTACGAAGCGAACGATCTCGGGGCGTGGGTGAGCGCGGGAGTCGCTCCGGTTGTGCGTTCTGAGGACTTTGGACGCGTCCAGCTCACGCACGTCAACCTGAACGACATGACGGTAGAGGGCGTGCGATTGCTCGATATCCCGGCGTTCTCGGTCCAGTATCATCCTGAGGCAGCACCGGGACCGCACGACTCCCGCTACCTTTTCGGGTCGTTCACCGCGCTGATCGATGGCCGTGACGACTACCTGACGGCGACCGGTTAAGGAGAGAACGGATGCTCAGGAACGTACTCCTCTCCGCCGACCTCACCCCCGAGTTTGCCTACGTTGCGGAGTTCGTGTGCGGCACGGAAGGGCTCGGGGTCAGACGGGTGGTGCTCGGCCACGTGATCGACGCCACCGGGATGGAAGGTCCGGTCATCGCCGCCGAGATTGATCGTGCGCGCGACGCGGTCCATGAAGCTGCGTCGGTCATCGAGTGCGCCGGCCTCGAGATAGAGACGCGCATATCGGCTGGTGACGAGGCGGCCGCGGAAGGCCTGCTCGCTCTCGCGACCGGTAGCGGGGTCGACGCGCTCGTCTGCGGGACGCATGGGAAAGGGCCCGTGGAGCGCTTCATCGCAGGTTCGGTCTCCGAGGAGGTGCTCGCCAACGCGGACCTGCCGGTTTTCATGGTGCGCTACGGACTTCTTCAAAGCGTGCCTGATCGATCGAGGTGCGCCGCCGATTTTGGGCACAGACTTGTGCTCACGACCGATTTTTCCGAGTCGAGCACCCGGGCGTTCATGGAGGTGCTCGAGCTCCCTCCAAGTTGTGTAGGCACGCTCTTCCTGCTGCACGCGGTCGATCCTTCGCTTGATGCTGCCAAGGCGCGCAGGGCCGAGGAGGGCGCGGAGTTTCAACTGAGCAACTGGGCGGCGATGGCCGAGCGCAAGGGGATGCTTGCGCAGCCCGTTGTACGCATCGAAGATCCCACCGCTGCCGCCCTGCGCGAGGTCGACGAGCGGCGCGCGACTGGTGTGGTCGCGGGAACGCGTGGCAGGGGGGCGCTCACGGAGGCCCTTCTCGGCAGTGTGTCGCTTACGCTCGTCCGTCAGGCCGCATGTCCCGTACTGATCGTCCCGTAAGATCCGGTAGCAAGGAGCGACGTGCCCCGTCGAGACGATATCGCGAAGATTCTCGTCATAGGCGCCGGGCCGATCATCATCGGCCAAGCGTGCGAGTTCGACTACTCTGGTTCGCAAGCGTGCAAGGTGCTGCGCGAAGACGGATTCGAGGTCGTGCTCGTCAACAGCAATCCCGCGACGATCATGACCGATCCAGGTTTGGCGCATCGCACCTATGTCGAACCGGTCACGCCAGAGTTTGTAGCGAAGGTCATCGAGAAAGAGCGCCCCGATGCGCTGCTGCCCACGCTTGGCGGACAGACCGGGCTCAACTGCGCGGTTTCCCTCGCCACATCGGGGATTCTCGATGAGTGGGGAGTGGAGCTCATCGGCGCGAAGCTCGACGCCATCAAGAAGGGGGAAGACCGCAAGCTTTTCGCCGAGGCGATGGGACGTATCGGCCTCGACGTGCCAAAAAGCGGCTACGTGTATTCGCTTAGGGACGCGGAGAAGCACGCGGCGGATCTCGGCTACCCGCTCGTGGTGCGGCCGAGCTACACGCTCGGCGGCGCCGGCGGCGGTATCGCGTACAACATCGAGGAGCTGCGCGATATCGTCTCTCACGGGCTTGCGCTCTCGCCAATCGCCGAGGTCCTCGTTGAGGAGAGCGTTCTTGGCTGGAAAGAGTACGAGATGGAGGTCATGCGGGACCGCAACGACAACGCGGTCATCGTGTGCTCGATAGAGAACTTCGATCCGATGGGCGTTCACACGGGGGACTCGATCACCGTCGCACCTGCGCAGACGCTCACCGACCGTGAGTATCAGATTATGCGCGACGCCTCCCTCGCGATCATGCGGGAAGTCGGCGTGGAGACGGGTGGTTCGAACGTGCAGTTCGCGATCGATCCAGCCAACGGACGGATGGTCGTGATCGAGATGAACCCGCGCGTGTCACGCTCGAGCGCGCTTGCCTCCAAGGCGACTGGCTTTCCTATAGCGAAGTTCGCCGCGAAGCTCGCGGTGGGCTACACGCTCGATGAGATCTCCAACGACATCACAGAAAAGACGCCCGCATGTTTCGAGCCCTCCATCGATTACACCGTCGTCAAGGTGCCGCGCTGGGCATTCGAGAAGTTCCCGGGCACCGACACGACGCTCACCACTCGGATGAAGTCTGTCGGGGAGGTGATGGCTATCGGGCGGACGTTTTCCGAGGCGTTTGGCAAGGCGATGCGTTCGCTCGAGAACGGTCGAGGCGGTCTCGGGGCGGATGGCCGCGACTCATTTTCCGAACTAAGGTTCGACGCGATGCTCTCTACTCCCACCGAGCAGCGTCCGTACTATCTCGCCGAGGCGTTCAGACGCGGTTACGCTCTCGAAGACGTGCATGCGCTTTCCCGAGTCGATCCGTGGTTTCTCGCGCAGATCGCACGGATGGTAGCTGTCGAGCGCGAGGTTCAGGCGGTTGCTCTCGCTGACATTGACGTTGCCCTCATGCGTCGCGCGAAGCGGCACGGACTTTCTGATGTCCAGATCGCGTACCTGACAGGTTCACGTGAGGTCGAGGTCAGAGAAAGAAGGCTCAACCTCGGGGTGAGACCGACATTCAAGGCGGTCGACACGTGTGCGGCGGAGTTCGAGGCGACCACGCCGTACTACTACAAGACCTACGAGGAAGAAGACGAGGTTATAGAATCGAACCGCCCAAAGGCGATGATCCTCGGCGCGGGACCCAACAGGATCGGGCAGGGAATCGAGTTCGACTACTGTTGCGTGCACGCCGCATACGCGCTTTCCGAAGCCGGGTACGAGACGATCATGGTGAACTGCAACCCGGAGACGGTCTCGACTGACTACGACACTTCGGACCGCCTCTACTTCGAGCCGCTCACGTTTGAGGACGTGATGGACATCTGTGACGTCGAGAAGCCCTCAGGGGTTGTTGTCACGTTCGGGGGTCAGACGCCACTCAAGCTCGCTCACGCCCTCGAAGACGCCGGTGTTCCCATCATGGGCACGAAGCCCGAAGCGATCGATCTCGCCGAGGACCGCCAGCGTTTCTCGGAAATCCTCGATCGTCTCGGCTTCGCGTATCCCGCGGCGGGAACCGCTTACACGCACGATGAGGCGGTCCAGGTTGCCCGGCGCATCGGGTTTCCGCTCCTCGTACGTCCAAGCTACGTCCTCGGGGGGCGGGGGATGGTGATCGCGTACAGCGAGGAGTACCTGGAGCGCTACATGAGTGATGCGAAGGGAGTGTCGCCGTCGCATCCCGTGCTGCTCGACCGCTTCCTCGAAGGCGCGATCGAGGTGGATGTCGACGCGGTGTGCGACGGTGAGTCCGTCTACATCGGTGGAGTCATGGAGCACATCGAAGAGGCGGGGATTCACTCGGGTGACTCGGCGTGTTGTATCCCGCCCTTCTCGCTTGGCGAAGCGACCGTGGAGACGATCGTGGCCCAAACGCGGACTCTCGCTCTTGAACTCGGCGTCTGTGGCCTTGTGAACATTCAGTTCGCCGTCAAGGACCAACGTGTCTACGTGCTTGAGGTCAATCCGCGCGCGAGCCGCACCGTTCCGTTTGTGAGCAAGGCGACCGGCGTCCCGCTGGCGAAAGTGGCCGCTCGCGTGATGGCCGGAGAGCGCCTTGCGGATATGGACCTTCCTGCCGAGGGGCGCGAGCTTGGCCGCTACTGCGTCAAAGAAGCGGTCATGCCCTTTGGCCGCTTCCCGGGCGCCGACTCGGTGTTGGGGCCGGAGATGAAGTCGACAGGTGAGGTCATGGGGGTCGCCGCTGATTTCCCCGCCGCCTACGCGAAGTCGCAGCTCGCCATCGATTACTCACTGCCAGCTGGCGGGACGGTCTTCATCAGCGTGTGTGAGCGTGACAAGCGAGCGATTGTGCCCGTGGCTCGACACCTGCATTCGCTTGGTTTCGCTGTGCTTTCGACTCGGGGCACGGCGCGTGCGCTTAAGGCGGCGGGCATCCCGGTCACTGAGGTGTTGAAGGTGCATGAGGGCAGACCCAACATCGTTGATGCCATGAAAAACGGCGAGGTCCAACTCGTGATCAACACGCCGTTTGGGCAGGAGACGAGGTCTGACGGGTACCACATCCGCGCGGCCGCCATCCGTCACGGCATCACCAACATCACCACCGTGCCCGCGGCTCACGCCGTCGTCAACGCAATCGAGGCGGTGGTCAGCGGCGATGGCAGACTCGATGTCGTTGCGTTGCAGGACTTCGATCGATGTGAGGATGATCGCTCGTGAGCATGTGCGGTTGCTCAGCACAGGGGGCGTCACCGTCGTTAGAGAACGTGCGCGTCGTCTCGAACGATCGCATCGCCGAGGGGGTGGGCTTACTCATTTTCGAGGCACCTCGTACAGCCCACCATGTCGCGCCGGGTCAGTTTGTGCACGTGAGGATCGCACGTGGCACCGATTTCATCTTGCGCCGCCCCTTCTCGGTCTATCGTGCACACGGCGACCATCTTGAGATTCTCTATCAGGTTGTCGGGCGTGGCACTCGCGAGATGGCTCACGCCCTTCCGGGTACCCAGATGGACCTTATCGGACCTCTTGGATGCGGATGGCGCATCTCCGAGACGATCGCGCACGCGCTTCTCGTCTCGGGCGGCCTCGGGGCTGCGCCACTCGGCATGCTTGCCGAGGAGTTGGCGCGGCGCGGCGTCGCGGTCACCGTGGCGATGGGTGCGCCGTGTGGCGAGAGGCTCGTGGGGCGCGATTTGTTCGAGCGGGTGGCTCGCCGGGTTGAGATCGCGACGGACGATGGTTCGTGCGGCGCCCCCGGTCTTGTCACGGGCGTGTGCCGCGATCTCATTTGCGCTGGCGGATTTGACGCCATCTACACGTGTGGGCCCGAGCCGATGCAGCGCATCGTCGCATCCCTTGCGGCTGAGGCGGGAGTTTCGTGTCAGGTCTCACTCGAGCGGCTCATGGCGTGCGGGATCGGTGCGTGTCTGTCGTGCGTCGTCGATACACGCTGCGGACTTAGTCGCGTGTGTGTCGACGGGCCGGTGTTCTACGCGACCGACGTTGTGTGGGAAACCGCGAACAGCGACGAAGGACCGAGCGGAGCGCACGGTCGCGGCGGGAATGGCGGGGAGAGATGAGCGGACGCGTCGATATGTCAGTGACGTTGGCTGGCATCACGTTGAAGGCGCCGGTGGTAACCGCTTCGGGCACATTCGCGAGCGGTCGCGAGTACTCGGATTTCGTCGATCTTGACCGGCTCGGCGCCATTGTGACCAAGGGTGTCTCATCTGAAGCGTGGCCGGGAAACCCGGGGCCGCGTATCGCGGAGACGGCGAATGGAATGCTCAACTCGATAGGTCTGCAGAATCCCGGCGTCGATTCTTTTTGCGTGAACGACCTCGTCTGGCTAGCTGACAACGTTTCGCAGCTACCCGTCATAGTCAATGTGGCGGGCCACTCGGTTGACGAGTACGTTTCTGTCATTGAGCGCCTCGAGTGGGAGCCGCACGTCACGGGATACGAGATCAACATCTCATGCCCCAACGTCGACGAGGGCGGCATGGCATTTGGCACATCGTGCGTCTCGGCGGCGGAGGTTACGCGAGCGTGCCGGAATGCGACCAAGCGTCCGCTCATCGTGAAGCTCTCACCCAACGTGACCGATATCGCCCAGATCGCGCGTAGTGTGGAGGCCGAGGGCGCCGATGCGCTCTCGCTCATCAACACGCTGCTTGGGATGGCGATCGATGTCGAGACGTTTCGTCCGAGGCTTGCGCGTGGAACCGGAGGGCTCTCGGGTCCCGCGATCAAGCCCGTCGCGGTGCGCATGGTGTGGCAGACCGCCCGTGCGGTGAAGATACCTCTCATCGGCATGGGTGGCATCATGACGGCGGCTGACGCCATTGAGTTCCTGCTCGCCGGGGCAACCGCGGTTGGGGTGGGTACAGCAAACTTCGTTGACCCTACGGCGACCATCCGCATTATCGACGGGATCGCCGAGTTCTGCCGCGCACGCGGTATCACTCGTGTGAGTGAGCTGACAGGTGCTCTGCGCGCATGACAGGAGATGTTGGGAAACACGGTGCGGCACAGGGAAAGGCGGGTTGGCTCAGTGCGTGACGCGATCATCGTCGCACTCGACACAGACGCCCACACGGCGCTCACGCTTGCGCGTACTTTGCGTGGGCACGTCCAGTGGCTCAAAGTGGGGATGACCCTGTACTACGCGGAAGGCCCGGATATCATCGTCCGCCTCCAGGCGATGGGGTTCCGGATATTTCTCGACCTCAAGTTGCACGACATCCCGCACCAGGTTGAAGGCGCCGCACGTCAGATAGCCCGTTTGGGTGTGGCCATGTTCACGGTTCACGCTTCGGGTGGACAGATGATGCTTGAGGCGGCGGTTCGAGGGGCGTGCGAGGGGAGTGGTGAGTGCGGTATCGATACGCCAGACGTGCTCGCGGTCACGGTGCTCACCAGCATGGATGCTGCGACGTTAGCGTCCACGGGGGTCATGTGCTCTCCCCGCGAACAGGTCGTCCGTCTTCTGTCGATCGCGCGCGATGCGGGTGTGCAGGGGGTGGTGTGCTCGCCGCACGAGGCGGCCTCAGCCCGGGCCGCGATCGGTCCGGAAGGGCTCGTGGTGACGCCGGGTGTCCGATTGCCGGGAGGCGACCCGGGAGATCAGAAGCGGGTGGCCACTCCGGTCGAGGCGCTTCGAGCGGGCGCGTCACACATCGTGATCGGGCGACCCGTCACGGGCGCCCCCAATCCGGTCACAGTCGTGCATGAGATGATCTCCAGCACCGAGAGCTAAACGAGGAGGGTACTACCTGATGCGAGGATTCGCTACAGACGCCAACGCCATGAGTGAACTCGATGTACGTGCGGCCTTGGAAGAAGCCGGCGCCATCCTGCGGGGTCATTTCCAGCTAACGAGCGGCCGCCACTCCGATACCTACGTGCAGTGCGCGCGCATTCTTGAAGATCCCGCGCTCACCACACGGCTCGCGGCGACTGCCGCAGCGCGTGTCGCTGATCGTGAGATCGATCTCGTCGCTTCGCCCGCGGTGGGAGGCATCGTAATCGGATTCGCTGTCGCGCAAGCCCTCGGGGTCAAGTTTATCTTCAGCGAACGCGTCGAAGGCAAGATGCAGTTCCGGCGGTCGTTCGATGTACCTGCTGGAACCCGGGTACTTATCGTAGAAGACGTGGTCACGACGGGTGGATCCGTTGCCGAGGTGGCCGCTTGCGTCCGGGCTTGCGGAGGCGTTGTCGCTGGCGTTGTGTCGATCATTGACAGGGGTGGCGAGAAGGCGTTTAGCGATGAACTCATCCCTCTGTTGAGACTTGAGGTCGAGTCTTGGGAGCCTGATGAGTGTAGCTACTGCGCCTGCGGATCCCCGATCGATGCGCCCGGCAGCCGCGGGTTGACGTAGGCACTTGGCATCTTCGCAGGTCAGGCGTAACATCTTCAGAGTGTCGTGGTTGTAAGCGGTACCAGGATGTGCGTACAATCGTCCGGTGTCGTACAAGCTCCGCCAAAGTTGACGAGGAGGAACGATGGCACTTCCCAATCTGTCGCCCGAGGATCGCCAGGCGGCCCTGAAGAAAGCTGCCGAGGCCCGGCAGAAGCGAGCCGAGCTCCGCGCGAAGATCAAGGCAGGCTCGTTGTCTTTCGCCGACGTGATGGCCAAGTCGGACGATCCGATCGTCGCCCGCATGAAGGTATCGACGCTTCTCGAGAGCCTTCCCGGCTACGGCAAGGCCAAGGCCTCAAAAATCATGGGCGACCTGGAGATTTCTGAGAGCCGTCGTATCCAGGGTCTCGGAGCCCGTCAGCGCGAGGCGCTCATGGAGAAGCTCGGCTAGGTGCCGGTCGATCATCTGACCGATGTTCAAGAAGAGGCCTGCCGGCATGAACGCCCAGGCGCTCTGTTCATAGTGTCCGGTCCCTCTGGGGCCGGTAAGGGAACCCTAGTTCGGGCGTTGCTCGACAGGGTTCCCGGCGTCTGGCTTTCGGTGTCAGCCACTACGCGCGGTCCTCGGCCGGGAGAGGTTGATGGCGTCCACTACGTGTTCCTTGCGGCCGAGGAGTTCGATCACCTTGTCGAGTGTGACGGTTTACTTGAGTGGGCCGAGATCCACGGTAACTGTTACGGCACGCCCCGGGAACCCGTCGAGGCGCATGTCGCTGACGGCAAGCTGGTCATGCTCGAGATCGACCCGCAAGGCGCGGCGCAGGTGAAACGCGCGTGGCCGGAGTCGGTGCTCGTCTTTATCGAAGCGCCGAGTATCGATGTGTTGCGCGACCGGCTTATCAAGCGCGGGAGCGAGTCACCTGAGCAGATCGAGCGGCGGCTGCGCACCGCGAAAGACGAGCTTGCGATTGCGGGCGCCTACGACTATGTGATAATTAATGACGATGTCGAGCAGGCAACAGACGAGCTCGTCGCGATCGTCACCACTTGTGCTCGCCGAGCGCATCCGGACAGAAGGACTGAATCTCTCCCATGGTAATTAATCCTGAGATCGACGTGTTGCTCTCCAAGGTCGACTCGAAGTACACCTTGTGCATCCTGGCCGCGAGGCGGGCCCGCCAGATCAATGACATGCTCCACGGAGTGCGTGATCAGGCGCTCCTCACGATGGCACCTTCACAGATAGTCCAGCTGACAAGCACCAAGCCGCTGTCTCTCGCGCTCGATGAAATCGCGGCTGGCGATGTCGGATACGAGCGGGTACAGGACAGCTACAAGTAGAGGGTGCGCCATGTTCGAGCGCGCCGCCCTCATCGGCTACCACGAGATCGGTCTCAAAGGCCGCAACAGGGCTGTGTTTGAACGCCAGCTTCGCGACAATCTTGATGCTGCACTCGCACACTACGATGTCACAGGCGCCGAGCGGTTCTCCAGCCGTCTCCTTGTGCGCGTGCGTGACCGCTCGCAGCTCGACGACGTCTGTGCGAGGGCCGCAGACACGCCGGGTGTGGCGTACGCGGCGGCTGCGTACATCACCTCCCGTGAAGCTCGAGACATGGACGCTGCCGCGTTGCTGGCCGTCCGGGAGTCGCCGGAAGCGCAAACGTTCGCGGTCGAAGCGCGCCGCTCCAACACTGATCACCCCGTTCGTTCGATGGACATCAACCGCCGCGCGGGTCAGTACATCGTCGACGCGACCGGTCTGCGGGTAGACCTGTCTCGTCCCGATGTCCGAGTCCATATCGAGGTCGTTCAAGGTGCGGCGTACGTGTTCAGCGACAAGCGCCGAGGAGTTGGTGGCTTGCCCGTAGGCACCGCCGGGATCGTGATATCGCTCATCTCGGCGGGGATCGACTCTCCAGTGGCCACGTGGCGAGTGATCAAGAGGGGCGCCGTGGCGGTGGGCGTCCATTTCTCGGGGCGGCCGCAGACCAACGACGCTTCAGAGCGTCTCGTCCGGAAGATCGGCGATAGGCTGTCGCGCTACGGAGGCATCGCACGGATCTACGTGGTGCCCTTTGGCGAGTTGCAGCGCGAGATCTCACTAGCGGCACCGCCAGACCTGCGCATACTGCTCTATCGCCGCCTCATGATACGCATCGCCGAGAAGTTCGCCGCAGTGGAGGGTGCAAAGGCGCTCGTGACCGGCGAGAGCCTCGGGCAGGTCGCGTCTCAGACGCTCGACAACATCGCGGTGGTTGACGACGCGGCGGCGCTGCCGGTCCTGCGCCCGCTCATCGGTACCGACAAGCTCGAGATCGTGACCGAGGCGCGCTCTATCGGCACGTACGAGCTTTCCATCGTCGAGCACACCGATTGCTGCACGCTCTTCATGCCGCGCACCCCGTCGACTCACGCAAGCGTTGCGGAGGTCCGCGCCGCAGAGAAGGCGCTCGACATCGACCGGATGGTCACCCAGGCGGTCTCATTGGCAGAGTTCTACGAGTATCCGTGCGTGGCATACCGCGCTCCAAAGCGGCTGCCGGAGGGTGTGACCCCAGCCGGACGAGCGTCTCGGTCGCGGGTTCAAGTAGAGAGTGAGGGTTCATGATCGAGACGATCGCAGGTGAGCTGGGAACTTCGCAGAGTGTCGTATGGCTACTGATTGGTGCGGTGTTTCTCCAAGTCGCGGTCCAAGTCACCGCCCTTATCGATCTGGCGCGCCGGCCGCGGGTCCGTTTCGACATGAAATGGGTGTGGGCGCTCATTATCATGGTGTTGGGCAACTCGTTCATCGGTCCGATCCTCTATGTGGCCTTTGGCCGGAGTGTGCCTGCGCAGGTGGACACCGCCGCTCCTTCGACCGGCTCGGCTGACGCATCACAACGCACCCGCCGCGCGGTCGACACTCTGTACGGCCCCGGTGAGGAGAAGTGAACGCCGCTGTCGAGATTACCGGTCTTACCAAGGTCTATGGAGTCGTTCGCGCGCTCGATGGAGTCGATCTGACGGTCCCGGAAGGATCGATCTTCGGGTTTCTCGGCCCAAATGGGGCGGGCAAGACCACCACGCTTCGCATTCTCATGGGGATGGCCCGGCCCACGTCGGGCGGCGCGAGGATTCTCGGCCACGATGTTGTTCACGCGAGTCACGAAGTGCGCTCACTCACCGGGTTCTTGCCTGACGTGCCTGGTTACTACCCGTGGATGACCGCCGAGGAGTTCGTGCGATTCGCGGGGAGGCTTGCGGGGGTCAAGGGCGCTACGCTCGACGCGCGCGTCTCCTCGCTGCTCGAAATGGCCGGGCTCGCTGGAGTGACACGGCGCATCGATGGCTTTTCGCGCGGGATGAAGCAGCGTCTCGGTGTCGCACAAGCGCTCATCAACGCGCCGCGGCTTCTCGTGCTCGATGAGCCCACGAGCGCTCTGGACCCTATGGGCCGCAAGGATCTTCTCGACATGATCTCGGCGCTCAAGGGCAAAACCACCGTCTTTTTCTCGACACACATCTTGACCGACGCAGAGCGCGTGTGTGACACCGTTGCCATTCTCGATCGGGGACGCGTTGTCCGGCAGGCTGCCATGGCCGAACTCAAACGGGAGGGCCATGCACGCAGGCTGGTCATTGAGGTTGCGGAGGGCGCTGAGGAGCTTACACGGGCTTTCGCCGAGCAACACTGGGCGGCGGAGTGCGTTCGTGACCGACAGGTCATCCGGTGCGTTGCAGCTGACCTTGACGCCGCGCGCCGGGCGATTCCCCAAATCGTCGCTGAAAGAAACCTCGCGCTCGTCCGGATGTCTGAGGAAGAGCCCACACTCGAAGAGGTCTTCGTCGAGCTGGTCGGAGGGCGGTCGTGATGCGGGGGTTTGGCGTGTTCCTCGGCAAGGAACTGACTGAGACGGTACGCACCTGGCGCCTGTACGTAATTCCCGGCATCTTGCTTGCGATTGGGCTGATGAGCCCCATACTTGCCGAAGTCACTCCGTCGCTCGTGGGTTCCATGCTTGATTCGGCGGGTAGCGGGATCGTGATCGAGATACCGCCAGCGACGACCGTGGATGCGTACCTGCAGTTCAGTAAGAACGCGATGCAGATCGCGCTCATCGCCGTGATCATCGCTACCGCCGGCGCCGTGGCAGGCGAGCGCAGGAGTGGCACCGCCCAGCTCGTGCTCGCCAAACCGTTGTCGCGGACCGCGATGATCGTCGCCAAGGCCGTTTCGAACTGGTTGCTTCTTTTGGCAAGCGTCGCGGTGGCGGCGGCGGTGTGTGTCGGAGTCACCTTGATCATCTTCGATGACGCGCACATAGTCCGGTTTGTTGCGTGGGCGGCGCTGTGGTGGGTGCTAGCCGCGTTCATCGTGGCAGTGGTCGTTTGCTTTTCTATCATCGTGAGATCACAGGCAGGTGCTGCGGGTCTTGGGATCGGCGTGTACTTCGCCATGTCGGTCGGATCGCTGTGGGAGTGGGCGCGCGATCATACGCCAATCGGGCTGTTCAGCGCCGGTGATCGGATACTGACCGGAGCAGCGGACGTTTCGTGGGCATGGCCGGTGGTTTCGGCCGTGCTAGGGGCAGCAGCTCTTGTGGCAATCGGCGCGGCGGTGTTCTCCCGGCAGGAGGTATAGCGGTAATGCGCATCTGGCCTCGTATCGGCATCAGCACCCTCGGTATGCGAACGCCAAGCCGTCAAGTTCGATGTGGTCGCTCTCGACCGCGCTGACGGCCTCAAACACCTCAGCGATGCGCGCGTTGGTCGCGCGCGTTGCGAATTCGCGGTACAGCCGAGACGCGCGACGCTCGCGCTCGACGGATTCTGCGATGTTGGCGCACCAGTCATCGGGGACATCCAGCGGGATCGAGAGATCGTCAGGTTTTGAGAGGTTGGCAAGCTCGCAGAACAGCTCGCAGTGCTCGGCCTCGATCTTCGCGAGACGCTTGTACGCCGATGCCAGGACGTGATCGTCGGTGTGCGTGGCCATGCCGAGGTAGAATCGCGTGTTGTCGCGCTCGAGCTCGATAGCCGATTCAAGGTCGTTGCGCTCGATCTCGGTTGGCTGCACCTGGTTGATCTGGGCTGGGTACTCCGGTGCGGGGACGATATGTTCGCGGTGCGCCCCGCAAAACGGGCAGTGTGATGGGGTCTCGCTGCCCAGGTAGGTCTCACCGCAGATTCCGCATCGCAACATCTTCATCTTGCATGCTCCTCTCGGAAGAGCCGACCAGCCCAATGGGTGCCGACTCCACATGAATTCCATGCGTAACGCGGCGGACGTATGAGACTATACCCGCTGGCGTTTGCGGGTCTCGGCGCGCGTCCGCAAGAACCCTCCCGTTCCCCTGGCGTGTGAGCGAAAGGAAGTGCTGCGTGGAAGCGATCGGCCGGATGACTCGAGTAGTCACGGACCGGTGGTTCGTGAAAGGCGTGTTCCTCGCCTTTTTTGTGTGGTCGTGCTGGCGGTTGTGGCAGTTCGCCGAGTGGGCGAGGGGACACGGACCTTACACACCACGGCCCGAGTCGGTCGCTGGAATTCTTCCCGTCGGTCACTTCACGAGCTTTTTCGCCTGGCTCAAGGGGGGAGGGTGGGACACGATCCTGCCGGCCGGCCTTGTCATCATCATCGCCGCGATCACGGTGTCGGTTTTGTTCAAGCGCGGGTTTTGCGGATGGATTTGTCCGGTCGGGACGATCTGGGAGGGTGCGTCGGCGCTTGGCAGACGCCTGATGGGCGGGCGAAACGTCCGGGTGCCTCGCTGGCTGGACATGACAGGGCTTGGCTTTCGCTATCTCATCGCCGCACTGTTCTTTGGATGGCTGGCGATCGTCTCTGTCGAAGAGGCGCTATGGTTCCGGGAGCTGCCCTACATGTGGGTGGCGGACATCAAGATACTCCAGGGATTCTTCGATCCGGTGTTCATCGCTGTGGCACTCTTCACATTCGCGTTCTCGATGATGTTTGGGCCCGTCTGGTGCAGGTGGCTGTGTCCGCTCGGCGGACTCTACGGAGCACTCGGTCTTGCCTCGGCGTGTTCGGTTGTGCGCGACGCGAAGACGTGCATCAACTGCTCGAAGTGCGCAGAGGTGTGTCACGCGTTCGTCGACGTCGAGCGTGCAAGTGACGTGCGCGCTGTTGAGTGCGATGGGTGCATGGATTGCGTAAGGTCGTGCCCGGTCGAAGGGTGCCTGACTCCACGAGTGTTTCGCACGGTGAGAATCCCGGCGTGGGTGTGGCCGACCATGGTGGTAGGGGTGTGGCTCATCATCTGGGGTGTTGCCGAGGCGACCGGAAACTGGGACACCACCGTTCCACGCGAGGTGTTCCAGCAGGTCATACGATCGGGCCTGCTCGAGGAGACGACCCCAGGGTTCTTCTAGGCGGTTCGCGCTTCGGGAAGACACAGTTTGTCTCTGTACCAATTGTGGTACACTCTTTACATGAGTGAGCCTGGCGACCAGAAGCCGTCGGCGTCGCGCGGGTGCTGTTCACGGTGGATGGCGGCACAATGGTTCTTCTCCATGGGTTCGTGAAGAAGTCCCAGAAGACGCCTGCTGCGGACCTGAAGACGGCCAAGCAGCGTATGGCTGACCTGCAGAAAGGGTGAGTTCCATGGCCAACAAGCATATCGGTGGGGACTTCGACGACTTCCTGCGCGACGAGGGTATTATTGGCGAAGCTGAGATCGTTGCAGCGAAGCGTGTCATCGCCTTCCAGATCGCGCAGGAGATGGAGAGCGCCCACATCTCGCAGACAGAGCTTGCGCGTCGGATGAAGACGAGCCGCTCGGCCGTCGAGCGACTGCTCGACCCGACGAACCCGTCGGTCACGCTCGCGACGCTTGAGCGGGCAGCAGCTGCCGTGGGGAAGCGACTCAAGATCCAGCTGACCAGCTAGGGTCTCTGCGGTGCCTAAGACGCGCTTCACTTGACGCGCAGGAGGTTGGCGTATCCTGTAAGGGCGAGCCGCGCGAGTTAAGCGCTACATCGTTAGGCAGGACGGTCGCCGCCGGAACACTTCGGCTACACTCGTCGAAGTCGTTGTCGTTCGAGGGGGGATTCGGATGGCGGTATACCAGGACAAGGCGCGCGACCGCATCGCTCGGGGATTGCGGAAGTACAAGAGTGTCGCCCAGAAGGCCCGCGCCAACGGCGCGAAGGAGAGCGACACCCGGATGATCCTTCATCGATCATCAGCGATGCCCTTGGTTGGGATGCGTTCGACAATCTCACTGGTGAGTATCGCATCAAGGGAAGCTTCGCGGACTTCGTTATCCGAAGGGACGGAAAGCACTTCGTCATCATCGAAGTCAAAGCTATCGCGTCGAAACTCAACGACAACCATCTCTACCAGGCGGTTTCCTATGCAGCCAGCGAGGGTGTCGAGTGGGTCATTCTCACGAACGGTGCAGAGTGGCGTCTGTATCGCGTGCTGTTCAGCAAGCCAGTCGCCCATGAACTGGTGTTCGAAGTCAGCATCATCGACGACACGATGAAGCCGAAGGAGAAGACCGATCTGCTGTACTTGTTGACGCCTGAGGCGCAACGCAAGGATGAGCTCGAGGTCTTCTTCCAGCGACAGCGTGCACTGTCCGCCACGAACATCGCGAAGCTGACGCTGTCCGAGTCGGTTCTCACTAAGCTCAGGGCCGAGATCAAGACCGATTCCGGTAACCGTGTTGCACTTGATGAGCTCGCCGAGATCTTGGTGCGGTGCGTGATTCGTGAGGATGCGCAGGGTGACCACGTGGACAAGCAACTCAAGCGAGTCCAGCGGGCAGCGCGCGCCCCACGCAAGACACCGGCAGCGTCCGCTGAAGCGGAAACGCGTTAACCATAGTGCGGGTACCGTAGTCGTCTTGCTGGCAAACGAACAGGTGTTCGTGTATTCTCGATAGGTGGAGCATGCGGCTATCGCGTCGCGTGCCCAGGAGCCTAATAGTATCCTGACGTATCCGTTCGTCGCGAGGGAGTTGGCATCTTGAGCCTGAGTTCGGTCGAGATCTGTTCGGGAGCTGGCGGTCAGGCCCTAGGGCTAGAACTCGCCGGATTCGACCATTCGGCGCTCGTTGAGATCGAGCCTGCGGCCTGCCAGACCCTGCGGCTCAATCGCCCGGACTGGAATGTCATTGAAGGCGATCTACACGCGTTCGATGCTACGCCGTACAAAGGAATCGATCTTCTCGCCGGAGGCGTGCCGTGCCCTCCGTTTTCCAAGGCCGGAAAGCAACTGGGCGCGGATGACGAACGGGACCTATTCCCTCAGGCCATTCGTCTAGTCGATGAATGTCGCCCTCGGGCCGTCATGCTTGAGAATGTACGTGGACTTCTTGACGCTGTGTTTGAGGACTACCGCAACAAGGTCGAACTCCAATTGAAGAGCCTCGGCTATGTGTCGGGATGGCGACTGCTGAACGCATCGGATTTCGGCGTTTCCCAACTGCGGCCACGGGTTGTCTTCGTGGGCATTCGGAAAGACGTTGCGGACCATTTCGAGTGGCCGGTTCCGCAGTCAATCGAGCCACCGACCGTCGGCGAATTGCTCTACGACTTGATGGCGGAGAACGGCTGGCGTGGTGTTGACCAGTGGCGTGAGCGCGCCAACTCCATCGCGCCTACCCTAGTTGGTGGCTCGAAGAAGCATGGCGGTCCGGACCTCGGCCCCACCCGCGCTCGTCGAGCGTGGGAGTCGCTCGGCGTCGACGGCCGTGGGCTTTGGGACGCGGCGCCGGGTCCCGACTTCGTCGGAATGCCCCGCCTCACAACACAGATGACCGCTCGTATCCAGGGATTCCCTCACGATTGGCAGTTCTCGGGTCGCAAGACCGCAGCGTATCGCCAGATAGGAAACGCTTTCCCGCCCCCGGTCGCTCGGGCCGTGGCGAGTCAAATCGGCCTTGCGCTCAACGCTAGTCGTAGCGTCAGGGTTGCCTGATGTACGGGCGTGTCGAGTTCGCAGAGGCCCGCAAGGCGTTCCACCATGCACTGCTGGAGAGTTGCCTGACCATTGACTCCCAGGGCAGGCCCAGCAACTGTGACGGATCCAATCAGACAAGCATTAGGATTGCAAAGGGAATCGCCGACCTTCTGAAAGCTGAGACGGTGGGTGAACGCTCCGCTGGCCAGACTTCGGGTAACCAGTTCGAGGCCATATGCGCGGATTTCGTGGACAGCACATTCCGGCAGCTCGGCCATCTCAGGCCTGGCAATTGGCAGGTCCAGCACGTCAAAGGGCGCAATCGGCTCGAGATCGCACGCTACGAACAGTATTCGCACTTGGTCGCGCTGGATCGCGCCGCCAAGAACGACCCGGAGCTTGCCGCCGCGCTCGGCAGTGATTACACGATTACCCCTGACGTTGTCGTAGTACGAAATGTGGAGAGCGACGCCGCAATCAACAGCCCAATCGTGCTTGTGGATGATAGCGTTGCGACCCTCGCGAGTCTCAGGGAGCGTGAAGGCGGGCTCCCGCTCCTCCATGCCAGCATCTCCTGCAAGTGGACGATTCGCAGCGATCGCGCGCAGAACGCAAGGTCGGAGGCGCTGAACTTGGTTCGCAATCGCAAGGGCCCGCTACCTCACATTATGGTTGTTACCGCAGAGCCCACACCCAGCAGGCTCGCGTCAATTGCCCTAGGGACCGGCGATGTCGACTGTGTCTACCATTTCGCGCTCTACGAGTTGCAGGAGACGGTGGCAGCGCTCGGCATGCATGACGCCGCGGATGCACTCGCCGTCATGGTCGAGGGCGACCGCCTGAAGGACATTTCGGATCTCCCGCTCGATCTCGCCGTTTAGGGCCGGTGCTCATCCGCCATCGCCCGGATCCGTCGGCTTTCACTCGGAAACCTCGGCGACGTCAAGCCTGGGGCGCGAGAGTCTCTACAAGGCGCTCTCGACTGACGGCAATCCTGAGGCGAGCGCATGGCTGTGGGCTTACTTGAGTTCCTCCTCAGGCCACGGGACGCGCCAATACCACTCGGCGATTACGACTCCGAAGGCGTCTGGCATCCACATCCGCAGCGAACTGAGTCATGCGTAAGACGCGCGTCCAGCAGACGCGCATCAGGTAGAATCGACCTGAAGGCAACTGGCGCGCAGCTCATGCGCAAGAGCGTTGGGTGGGCCTGATGGAGTCACCGACCACTGAGTTCGTTAAGGCCGTCGCTGCCCAAGCTGACCGGAGAGATCGCTATCGCCGCCGTCGGCGTGTTGGCCTTGTCGTTGGAGGACTCGTCGCATTCGCATTGGGTGGGATCCTCGCTCTGCTTGTCGGCCTGGTGATAATCGCCATCGCCAGGCACTTTGAGCGGTCGGCCGTGCCCTCGTGGCTCGACTGATGCGCGCGGGTTGTCGCCGACCTGAGTCCAAGTTTGAAGTGCACCGCTTCGATCGCGTCGAGATCGGTCTGCGTGAGGTGAGCCATGCTCTGGCCCTTGGGCAGGTACTGGCGGATCAGTCCGTTCGTGTTCTCGTTCAGAGTGCTGTCTGAGACGTGCAACAAGCATCGCGTACGACGATGTCGCATCCTGGGAGCTCACGGCACGCAGCTCATGCGCTACATTGTTGACGAGGGCGGGTACCTCGCTCCGGCTTGTGTCGAGTTAGCGTATCTGCTAACCTGAAGCCATGCCGTACACCGTCGACTACTTCAGCCATCGCGTCCGCGATGAGATCGAATCGTGGCCGGTTGGCGTATTTGCGGACTACGCACGGCTGGCCGAACTCCTGATCGAGTTCGGCCCCGATGTACGGATGCCGCATTCGCGCGTGATGGGCGACGGGCTCTTCGAGCTCAGGCCACTCCGAAGCGTGACCTTGAGATCGCTCGCAGACGCATGAAGGAGGTTCGCGATGGCCAGAAGTGAATACCGTCCTGTCTCGCACGATCACGAGGCCTTTGTCGAGCGTGCGCGCAAGCGCAAGGGGTTCGATGAGGCCTATGACGAACTTGAAGACGAGTATCTGCTCGTCTGCGAGTTGCTCTCCGCTCGCACTCATGCGGGCTTGACTCAGGAAGAGGTCGCCGCATCCATGGGGACGACGAAGAGCGCCGTTTCCCGCCTGGAGGGTGCCGGTAAGCATTCGCCTTCGGTGAGTACGCTCAAGAAGTATGCTCGAGCAGTGGGTTGCGACGTGGAGATCCGCTTGGTTCCCGCTCCTCGGCGAAGAAAAGCTTCGACCTGACATCCGCGGCCTGTAAGGTAATCTAGATTCGCCGCCGCCAATGGCCGCGGCTGCAGGTCGAGCCGAATGCGTTAGGCGCCCTCGCTTGACCAAGTCCGGAAGGGCGGACACGTGGAAACCATGGACTGGTACGACAGCCTGGCGAAGCCGGTGTGGACACCGTCGCCCAGCTTCATCGGCACGATGTGGACCGTGCTCTACCCAATCATCATCGTGACGTTCGCGTACATGATCTTCCGAGTAGCGCGCGGACAGGCGCCACCGTCTCTGCTCATACCGATCGCCATCAACGTCGTCTCCAACATCGCGTTCACGCCAATTCTGTTTGGCTTGCGCAACCTGCCGCTTGCCTCGGTCGACATCCTCATCGTCCTTGCAACGATTGTCTGGTGTATGGTGGCGTTTTGGCCGCACTCCCGCGTAGCGGCGCTGGCGCTCACGCCCTATCTCGTTTGGGTGGGCACGGCTAGCGTTCTGCAGCTCTCGATCACGTGGATGAACCGCTAGCAGGCAGCGGCGGCGTGCACGTGGATTCCGGATACGTTTCTGCTCATGCCAAATGCCTTAGCGGGACTCTTTGCTCTGCTCGGCGGTATGTAGCCTGATCCAGTCGGCCAATGCGTCTTCCTCGATCTCCTCGGATGCGAGTGCGACGATGGTTGTGACCACGTCGGCCTCGCTCGCAGTGAACTCGAGTCCGTTGAGCCCCAGGAACACCGCCATCACGACAAACGCCACACGCTTGTTGCCGTCGTTATAAGGGTGGTTGCGGGCAAGCCCGTAACCGTAGGCTGCGGCAAGCGTGGCGATGTCCGCACCAGCCGTGTAGGAGAAAAGCTGTCTCGGTCGCGCGAGCGCGGATTCGAGCAGGTTCTCATCGCGCAGACCCGGCTTCCCGCCGTGGGTGAGCAGCATGTCGGTCTGGATGGCGTCGGCAACGACGCGGGCGACCCATCTCGGTTCGCTGACGGGCATCAAGGACGCCTACTTGGCAAGCTCGCGCAGCGCGTTGCGGTAGGTGCGCCCAACTTCAGCGGCTATCGAAAGCGCTTCTTCAGTCTCCGCATCGTAGGGCGTGAGCAGGATGCCGCGCTCGGTCTCGATCGCGATCACCGTATCACCGGCGGCAAGCTTGAGCCTGTCGGCCATGTCTTTGGGCAAGGTGGCGGCGATCGATCCGCCGGCCTTGCGCAGCTTCACTCCCTGGCTCATTGCGTCCTCCGTGTGTGAGGGGTCATGACAAGTGTAGCATAGATGTGCTACTTCGAGCCCACTAACTGCGTGTGACGCGCACAAGCGGTCTGGAGCGCGAGCATTTCGCACCCGCTGCGGTAGCTGCAGCGGTGTAGGATTGGCAGAGAAGCAACACTCGACGCGCAGGAGCGCTCGGGCGCTTCCCGATGACAACGGGCGATGACCTGAGTGCCGATCTTTGGCGGCACTTCCGTTCGCGGAGTGGCAGGACACGGCAGCCACGTTACACATGTGGATGCAGATCGTGGGGAAGAGCCGGGTGGCGTGCGCTCCGTGAGTTGAACCACCAATGGCACGTCACCCTTCACCTGACTTCACGCGGGCTGACGAGTCGGCCGATCCCTTGGCGGGGCGGACGTTCCAGATGGACTTCGATTTTGTTGATCACATGGTCAGCATTCTGGTTTCGGACGGCTTGAAGGAGCAACTGGATCTGCGACCGCGAAGTGTCGCGGAGTTCTACCATGAGCTCATGGCGAAGTTGAAGCGGGTGGGGGTCGCCGTGGAGATACATGGTGTGCCCAATTCTGGGAGGCTTCTCGCGACCTGTACACCTGGCCGAGGAGTGATACGATAGGCAACCTGCTGGCGGTGGACAGAGTGACGGGACCGTCCCTATACTGTCCCAGGCGGCAGGAGCACGCCGCTCGTCCTGGAGCGAGAACCGCATCGTACCAGGTCAGCAACGTAACGGGCTGTGGCGCAGCTTGGTAGCGCACTTGACTGGGGGTCAAGGGGTCGCAGGTTCAAATCCTGTCAGCCCGACCACAGACTTGACGGGGCATGCAAACCGACATGCCATGCACGGAGAACAGGGCGGCCAAGCGGCCGCCCTGTTGTTGTCTTCGTAGAGGTCTCCGCCTGCGGTGAACTTCGGTAAACCTCGGTGAACCTCGGCGAGTCCGAGGTGACTCTGGGAGCCCGATGAGTGGTATATACGGACTGACCACCACGCTCACGAGCCCCGGGCTACGCGTATTCCCGTTCGGCTTGCTGGTTGGATACGTTTCGGGCATGTCGACTGGATCCACATGGGAGGTGCGGTGACGACAGGGCCGGATGCTCGGCACCGGGGAGAGACCCCGGAACACTTTCATGATGTCTGGACCGTGGCAAACATCGTCACGGTGTTGCGACTGCTCCTTATTCCGTTCTTCTTCTCGGTTCTACTTTCCGATCGTTCTGACTGGCTCGCCTTTGCGCTTTTCGCCGCGGCCGCGTCCACCGACTTCATCGATGGCATGATCGCGAGGCGCACCGGAACCGTGACCGCGATCGGTAAGGTCATCGACCCGCTTGTTGACCGCTTACTCATCGCGTCAGGCGTGCTCGGTCTCTACCTGATCGGGCGGTTGCCACTGTGGCTTGTCTTGGTCTTAGTGGCGCGGGACGTCTACCTTCTGTGGGGGGCATACCGCCTCGAGCGCTTTGGCGAGCGAATGCCAGTCACCTACATCGGGAAGGTGACGACAGCCGTCCTGCTGTCTGGGTTCTCACTGCTCATTCTCGGATGGCCGGAGTTTGTAGTTGCGGACCGGGCTATCTACCTGGGCACCCCGGTCATTTGGGTGGGGCTTTTCCTGTCCCTGGTGAGCGCGGCGCACTATACGGTCCTGGCACGGGCGATCGTGCGGGAGAGGACCGCGAGTTCAGCGTAGTGTTGGGCACGATGATCGTTAGGAGGCGGGGCTTGATGAAGGCGGTAGTGATGGCGGGAGGCGAGGGGACGCGATTGCGCCCTCTCACGAGCATGCAGCCCAAGCCGATGGTCCCGATCGTGAACCAGCCTGTGATGGAGCATATCCTCGGACTCGTCCGCCATCACGGCATCTACGAAACCGTCGCGACGCTGGCGTTTATGCCGCGCGTGATTGAGGACTACTTCGGGAACGGGGAAGAGTGGGGCATGTCCATCGAGTACGCGCGCGAGGAGACACCGCTCGGAACGGCTGGCTCGGTAAAGAACGCCGAGCACCTGCTGGGAGACGGTACGTTCATCGTAATCTCGGGCGACGCACTTACCGATATAGACTTGACCGAGGTCATCGCTTTCCACCACGCTCGCGGCGCGGCTGTCACGATCGCGCTCAAGAGCGTTGCCGATCCGCTCGAATTTGGAGTGGTCATCACGGGCGAAGACGGGCGGATCGAGCGATTCTTGGAGAAGCCGTCGTGGGGCCAGGTCTTCTCGGACACGATCAACACCGGAATCTACGTGATTGAGCCCGAGGTACTCGCGCACGTGCCCGCGGGAGAGCCGTTTGACTTCTCCTCTGACCTTTTTCCCGCGCTGATGGCTGCAGGATACCCGCTGTACGGTTGTGTGGTCGATGGCTACTGGTGCGATGTCGGCTCATTCGACACGTACGTCCAGGCGCACCGCGACATACTCGACGGCAGGGCGAAAGTATACATACCGGGGGTGCGCGCTCGCGAAGGCGTTTGGATCGGGGAAGGGTCCCGAATCGAACCCGACGCGGTTATCGGCGACAAGGTGGTGATCGGTCAGAACGTGACACTGCGTGCCGGGGCCGTCCTCAGGGATCACACTGTTGTAGGGGACAACTGCGTCATCGGCGAACAAGCCGAGGTGACGAGTTCGATCGTATGGTCTGACTGCTTCATCGGCCGTCAGGCAAGGGTGAGCGGAGCCGTGCTCTGCCGCAAGGTCGACGTGCGATCGGGCGCTGCCGTTGAGATCGGTTCGGTCATTGGCGATGAGACGAGCATTGGGCAAGGCGCGCGCGTGGCGCCACATGTCAGCGTGTATCCGCTCAAGCGCATCGAACCAGCCGCCGACGTGACGACATCGATCATCTGGGAGAGCACCGTCACCCGCGGACTGTTTGGTCAAAACGGCGTGACCGGGGTGATCGGTGCTGACATTACGCCCGAAATCGCTCTATGGGCGGCGCAGGCGTTCGGGTCACTCTTGCCCAAGGGGTCGCACGTCGTGGTGAGCCGTGATGGGAGCCGGGCCGCGCGGATGCTCAAGCGCGCAATGGTCGCTGGGCTCAACGCGGCAGCATGCCACGTGCGTGATCTACGCGCGGCGGCCCCCGCGCTCACCCGCTTCACCACACGCGACACCCGGTGCGTGGCGGGGATCCACGTCGCAAGTCTCGCCGGAGATCCGCAATCGGTGCGTATCGAGTTCTTTGACGCGAACGGACTCGATATTGCCCAGTGGGAAGAGAAAAAGCTGGAGCGCCTCTTCTATCGAAAAGAGTTCCGGCGCGCGTTTCTCGAAGACGTCGGGGAGATCGCCTACCCGCCCCGGTCACTCGAGTATTACGCCGCTGGCATGGCGCGTGCCGTCGATGGCTGCGTCCCGGCCGACGGCCCCCGGCGGACTGTGATCGCCGACCTCGACCACGGAACCGCCTCGCTCGTCCTGCCGCAGGTGGCGGCATCCTGGGGCATCAACCTGATCGCGTTCAACCCGTTTCTTGACGCCGAGAAGACCCAGGTGTCGCGGGCTGAGGTTGAAGACGCGGGTCGCTTGCGATACGCGGTCGAGCTGTTCGGTGCGGACCTGGGAGTCCGCTTCGACCCCTCCGGCGAACGAGTGGTGCTCATCACCCCGTCAGGACGCGAGCTCGACAGCCAGACCGCCCTGCACGCGGTAGTGGATCTGTGGTGCAGGACCGACACCGATGGCGGAGCGGTCGCGGTACCGTTGACCGCGTCGGTGGTCATAGACCACATCGCCGAGAAGTGCGGACGCGAGGTTCTTCGTCCCGGTATGACGAGACGTTCTCTCGCCACGCTCGTGCACGAAGGTGTGGCGGGACTCGCGGGAGCGGCTGACGGCGGATTCATGTTCGGGCGCTTTCTAGCCGCCTACGACGCCGCCATGTCAGTAGGGATGATCGCGTGCATGCTCGGACGCGCCGGTGTCACGCTTGACGACGTTGTTGACGGATTGCCTCCCTTCCACACGCGGGAGGTGCGCGTAGCCTGTCCCGCTCACCGGAAAGGGACGGTCATGCGGATTGTCTCCACTATCGCGGCGGAGCGTAGGACCGAGGTTTCCGAGGGGATTCGCATCGCGTATGACGATGGCTGGGCGCTCGTGGTCCCTCACTCGCGCGAACCGCTTGTCTACATCTGGGCCGAGGGATCGAGCGCGCCATCCGCTGAGTCAATCATCCGGCGTTGGACGGAGATCGTCGAGAACGCGATCTAAAGACAGACCGAATCGTCAGTCGTCCCCCGACATGGCATCCTACCTGCTACAATATGAATCTCAGCGTCTTGTCCACCAGGTCGTGTGAGAGCGGAAACATGCAGTCGTCCTCGCGTCGCCCTGCACTCGTGGCGGTATTCGCCGTGCTGGGGTTCCTCGTCGCCATAGCGTTTAACAGCACGACTCGCGCCGCCGAGATCCGTCCGGCGGGCCGTTCGAGCGACCTCGTTGCCGTGGTGAGGGAGATGGAGGTCGAGCGCGCCGAGCTCCAGGAGCGTCTCTCTGAGCTGCGAACTGAGATATCACTGCGTGAGCAGGAGGCCGCCGAGGAATCGGGCGTGGACCGCTCGTTTACTCAGGAGTTCGATCGGGTGAGACTCGCCGCCGGTCTTGTTGCCCTCGCTGGTCCCGGGATCGAGGTCACGCTCGCCGATAGCAAGGATGTTCCACAGGGGGCTGATCCCAACGACTATCTGATACACGACACCGATATCTCGGCGGTGGTAAACGCCTTGATGGTGGGGGGTGCGGAAGCGGTTTCCGTGAACGGCGAACGCGTGGTCGCCACCACGCCCATCCGCTGCGCTGGCACAACGATTCTTGTGAACGCGACCCGGCTCGGCAACCCATACGTGATTTCGGCGATCGGGGAAGCCGATGCCCTTGAGGCCGCGCTCGAGGGCGATCCGCACGCCATACTGCTGTTCGATACATACCGCACGCAGTTCGGGCTTGAGGTCTCAGTGATCCGCCGTCCCGAAGTCGTAGTCCCGGAGTTCAGAGGTTCGATGCGTCCGGCACACGCCGTGGCTGTAGGCGGGGGGATGTAGCATGCTCGCACTCGCACTCGCTCTTGCACTCGGCGTAACGCTCGGACTGCTCACCAACGTGAGCGTGCCACTGGCATCCGTGACGTACCTCGGGGTCGCAGTCCTCGCGGCCATCGACGCGTGCCTTGGCGGCATCAGGGCGAGTCTGGAGCGAACGTTTGACGACAAAGTCTTTGTGTCGGGGTTCCTCACCAACACCCTCATGGCCGCGTTCATCGTGTTCATAGGTGACCGGATCGGCGTCCGTGAGTTGTATCTCGCCGCCGTGGTCGCTTTTGGCATGAGGGTGTTTGACAACCTGGGCGCGGTTCGTCGCCTGATATTCCATCGCTGGGGGTGGGAGTGATGCGCGGGCAACACCTCCCGTCGCGCGAGAAACTTACAAACCTTAAGGAAGCGTCTGTCCGTACACTTCACGCGTCCGAAAAAGCGGTGAGCCGCTCATTCAACGAGGCGCGGCTTACGGCAAGCCTCGCGGTGGGATTGCTGCTAGTGGGATTTCTGCTTGTCGCCCAGTGGAGGGGAGTGGCCACATTCACCAAGTCGCTCGAGCGCCAATCGGACCAGAATCTTGCGATCATCATCCAGGAGCTGACCGGAGAGAACAACGCGCTGCGCTCCGAGATTGGTCGGCTCCAGCTCCGCCTCATCGAGTCTGGACAACAAGCCGAGGATCGCACGCGCGTACTCAACGAGGCCGTGAAGGAGATGCGCGCAGTTCGTGTCATCTCTGGAATCGAAGCCGCGTCCGGTCCCGGAATCACGGTCAAGATCGGTGATCCCGATAGAGTCCTTCTGCCTCAGGATTTCGTCAGACTCGTCCATGAACTTCGCGCTGGCGGCGCCGAGGCTATCGCGCTAAACGGCAAGCGCATCTGTGCGACGACCGGAATATCAGGCTCAGACGGAGACATTCGTGTGGGGGACGCGGAGTTTTCGCGGCAGTTTGAGGTGCGGGCTATTGGGGATCCGGGCAACCTCGCTCAAGCGCTCGAACTGCCCGGGGGGCTTCGCTCGACCCTCGTGACGTTCCCCGGAGTCAGTGTCATCGTGGAGCAAGCGGAGCAGATTGAGGTTCCCGCGGCTCCCGAGAGCGCCTTCACGTACGCGCGGACGTCAGGAGATAGGTAGTGAGCGAAACCGATGTACACGCCGAGTCCGCCGAAATCGACGGTCGTGTTCTGCTTGAGCAGGGCCGGACGGCTCGTGCGCAGCGTCGTGAGGACAAGACACTGAAATCCCGGCTCGCACGGTATTTTGAAGACAAACCGGTGTGGGCGAGATACGCGGTCGTGTTCACCGGACTGGTCACAGCTCTGTTATTTGCCGCGGTAGCGATAGACGTGGCCGCGTCGCACGGGCGCATTCACCCCGGAGTGTGGGTGGGCGACGTGAGACTCGGTGCGATGGCGCCTCAGCGTGCGGCCGAGCAGATCGATACGTCGTTTGGCCCGAGGGTCACGCAGCCCATCACCTTGATCCATGAGGAGTATTCGTGGGATGTAGACCCCGGTCGTCTCGGAGTCGTTTTGGAGACAGAGGCGATGGTCGAGGAGGCTATGTCGATCGGAAGAACCGGGTCGTTGGCGGACCGCGCGAGAACGCGCGCGCGACTGTGGTTCGCACCAGAGATACTTGCGGTCCGCGTCGCAGCTGAGGCTACTGCGGTTGCCGAAATTGTCGAGACCGTGGTCGGGACTGTCGAGCGCGAACCCAAGGACGCCTCGCTTGTGATCGAGGGTACCGAGGTGCGTCTCGAGTCGGCGGTATTGGGTGTGAGCGTGCGCCGTGAAGCACTTCGCGATGGGATACTCGCCGCGTTTTCAGCAGCCGATCGCGACGTTGAGGTTCAAGTTGAGTTCACGCCGGTTCGGGTGACTGACGAGGACGCGCGGCAGGCGTTGGCTGACGCGCGCGCGCTACTCGCTGGCCCGGCCGTGGTCAATCACGCGACGGAGTCCTGGGAGTTCTCGGTCGAAGAGATCGCCGGGTGGATCGATTTCAGGACGCGTCCCGTCACGTCGCAACCTGCCACCAGCGCCACATCGGCTGAGGTCACCGGTGCGAAGGGTGCACCCGCAGACCCCGGCGAAGGCGGTGTCCCGCTCGATAGCGATCGCGTCGTGCTCGAGGCATTCATCTCACCAGAAAAGGCAAGGGAACTGGTCATCGAGCGAGTCGGGAAGGCCGCGCGAGCGCCCAAAGACGCCCGCTTCAAGACAAGTGGCGGCACAGTAACGATCGTCCCGTCCGAGTACGGTGCTGGCCCGGATGTTGAAGCTCTCGCCGTCGAGCTGACGCGCGCGCTCACGACCGGGTCTGACCGGGTGGCGGATCTTCAGATGAGCCGGATCGAACCGGAGTTGACTACTGAGGAAGCCCAGGCGATGGGCATAAGCGAACGGATAGCGACGTTCACGACCACCTACGCGGCGAGTAACCGTCCGCGTGTCAACAACATCCATACCCTGGCGCGCGCGTTGGACGGCACGCTCGTGGGGCCTGGGGAGACGTTCTCGTTGAACGAGACTATTGGGCCTCGCACGGCCGCTCGCGGATATCAGGAGGCGCCTGCGATCATTAATGGGAGACTCGTTCCTTCGCTCGGCGGTGGAATCTGTCAGGTGGCAACCACCATCTTTAACACCGTGTTCGAATCCGGTCTTCCGGTTGTTGAGCGCAGGAACCACTCGTTTTACATCAGTTCGTATCCCAACGGCCGGGATGCGGCGGTTGCCTGGGGTGGACCCGATTTCAAGTTCAAAAACGATACCGGACACTGGGTGCTGATCGCCACGAGCTTCACCAACTCGTCGGTTACGGTTAGTTTGTACGGCACGGACCCCGAGTACACTGTCAAGGCGGTACCGGGGCCGTTCACGGATGTCGTGCCGTATACCACCGAAAAGATCGAGGATCCAAACTTGCCGTTGGGAACGAACGTCGTTGTGGATCCCGGTACCAATGGGCGCCGCATCGTGGTAAAGCGGACGGTCACCAGAAACGGCGATGTCATCAGGCAGGATTCGTTCACGTCGGTGTATCGTCCCAAACAACAGCTGGTTAGAGTCGGCACGAAAGTCGAGCAGTCGGTGGTGGGGACGGTCACGGCACCGCCATAGCGCACGTGACGGTTGTCGCTGACGGTTACGAGGAGGGTTCAGGGGATGTACCAACCACAGTGGGAGTCGATGCCCCGGGAAGCGCTTGAGGCGCTGCAGCTCAACCGCTTGAACGCGGTGCTCGCTCGCGTCTACGCTCATGTCCCGCTGTATCGCTCCAGATTTGATGAGGCTGGAATTGAGCCTGTTGTCGCCTCACTTGATGACGTGGGTCGTGTTCCTTTCACCGTGAAGGACGACATGCGTTCGTGTTATCCCTACGGGATGTTTGCCGCTCCGAGGCGCGATATCGTGCGCGTGCACGCGTCCTCCGGGACGACCGGTCAGATCACCGTGGTAGGGTACACCCGTGCCGACATCGACAACTGGGCGGATCTCATGGCCCGCACGTTTGTCTCGGCAGGGGCCACGCCCGATGATGTTGTGCAGGTGGCGTACGGGTACGGCTTGTTCACCGGGGGGCTCGGCGTACACTACGGTTCGGAGCGGCTTGGAGCGCTCACCATCCCGATCTCTGGCGGCAACACGAGGCGGCAGGTTCAAGTGCTGGTTGACTTTGGCACTACCGTGCTTGCGTGTACCCCGTCGTACTCGCTTCTGCTTGCGGAAACGGCCGAGGAGATGGGCGTCGACATTCGTTCGCTGCCGATTCGAGCGGGGGTGTTTGGCGCTGAGCCATGGAGCGAGAGCATGCGCACCCAGATCCAAGAACGTCTCGGTATCATCGCCACAGACATATACGGCCTGTCAGAGGTTCTGGGGCCTGGAGTCGCGAGCGAATGCTCGGAACAACACGGTCTTCACGTAAACGAGGACCACTTCCTCATCGAGATCGTCGATCCTGAGACCCTGGCGCCGGTTGCTGACGGTGAGTACGGAGAGGTGGTATTCACGACACTCACGAAAGAGGGGATCCCTGTCGTGCGGTACCGGACGCGCGATATCTCACGAATCATCCCGGGAGAGTGTGCGTGCGGCAGGACGTTCAGGCGCATGGAGCGCGTCTCGGGACGAACGGATGACATGCTCATCATTCGCGGTGTCAACGTGTTCCCGAGCCAGATCGAGCAGGTTCTTGCCGCAATCCCGGGTGTGGCTCCCCATTATCAGGTTGTACTCGGTAAGCGTGGGTCGATGGACACGGTCGAGGTGCACGTCGAGGTCGCGCAGGACGTTTTGTTCGATGAGATCAAAGAACTTGAAGAGATGCGGCGAAAGGTATGCGGAGAGATACAATCCGCGCTCGCTGTCTCGATCGCGGTCAAGCTCGTAGAGCCGCGCTCGATTGAGAGAAGCGAGGGCAAGGCACGCCGGGTCATCGACCTTCGCGACGAATGATTGGGGGAGTCCGGCCATGATCGAACAGCTGTCGGTGTTTCTTGAGAACCGTCCAGGGCGTCTTGCCGAGGCGTGCAGGGCGCTTGGCGACGCCCGGGTTAACATGCGGGCGCTCATGGTCGCCGATACCGAGCAATTCGGCGTGGTGCGCATCATCTGCGACCGTCCTCACGATGGAAAAGTAGCGCTCGAGACGCGCGGCTTCTCGGTGCAGGTCACCGGTGTTTTCGCTGTTGAGATTCCAGATGATCCCGGTGGGCTGGCCGACGTGCTCGAGACACTCGGGGCCGCTGGGATGAACGTGGAGTACGCGTACTGTTTTGTAGAGCCGGGTGCCGCTGCGGCAATCGACGTATTGAAGATCGATGACGAAGGCGCTAGGGCTGTTCTGGAGGTCGCTGGTTACCGGGTACTGAGCCCGTCTGATCTCTACGAACCGGACGCCGACTAGACATTCCGCGGATACGCGGCCGCGGCGGCGTTGAACTTTGTCAGGCGCCGGGGTCGCGCGCGGGCACTTGCAGGAGTTCGATGAGGCGCGAAACTTCCGTCCGGTCCTCGGGTACGCTGAGTACATGTGTGGACACGGATTCGGTCTTCGCGCCCAGGACGTCCGCTATGCCGGCGGCGATTCGCTCGGCGGCAACCAGTGCGCCTTCGTGGGGAGTGTGGGGGAGTACGACGAGGTACCTGCCGTCTTCGAGTCGACCGACCTCATCTACGAGACGGATGTCGTTTCGGATATGGTTCGCTATTCCTCTGACGAGCATTCGGTGGCGAGAGGGCCTAAGCTCAGCGGTCAACGCGGGCGCCACCTCGATGGCAATTACCGAGAATGGAGCGTGATACCGGTCGAAATGGCCGAGGGCGCTCTCGACGGCGCGGGTGATGAAGTGCTGGTTGTAGACCTGGCTCCACTCGTCGACGCTCGAAGAGCGTTCGAGACGCGCAAAGAGGTACTTGAGCCGGGAACAAAGTTCGCCGCCTACGATGCCTACGAGTCCGTACGAGAGGATACGCGTGGCCAGCAAGGCCGCGAGATCTCCCGTGAGCCCTTCGCTCTCGATGACAAGGGGGATTCGTATCACGATGTAGATCAGTGACGCCGCGAGGGCGGCGATGAAGCCGCCGTTGCGCCCCCAGTGGGCCGCTGCGATCAAGACGCCGAGAAGGAGGAGCTGCGCAACTATCTCTTCGAGTACGATTGGGCCGCGCAGCGAGAGGAGTATGCTGCCCGCGATCGCAGCGAAACCTACCGCTACGACGAGCTTCTCGAAGCGAGCGTACGGCATCACGTTCTCCTCCCGGTAGCGATCATCCTGCTTTCACCTGCCATGCTTCGGGCAGACAACGTGTTGTCCTCCTGCGTCCAGGAACAGGAGATACTCGTCTCCGGTCGGGCATGCCCGGACCGCGTTCCAGTTGACAGCGTATGGTGCGAGGTCGTCTAGCGTGCTGGGAGACGTGCCGTGGTCGATCCGGTACTCGGCAAGTGAGACCCGCTCGATGAAGCGCCGGTTGTTCTCGCACGCGACTGCGCCCGCTCGTTCGATCGACGCCGTGTAGGTGGCGATGGCTATGCCTACAAGTACCCCGACGATAACGATGATCGTCATGAGCTCTACGAATGAAAATCCCCCATCACGATGCCGTGACACACTCATGTGACTCCTGGTGCCCAAGAATACGGTGTGGTTCACTGACATGATCATTGTCGCACACGGTGCGAAGGCGCGCACCAGGATTATGAGGAATCGGATGGTGACTAGGCTCGCGCGATTGTCGCAGGTGATCCTGCTCGCCGTCGCTCTCGTGATGCCTTCGCACGCTCATGCGGAGGTGCGCACCTCCGACCGCATCGGCGATCGATCCGCCGCTGAGGCGCCACATCAACAAGCGGCATTTGCTCCGTCAGTCACCGCGGCCGCCGGTGTGCTCGTCACCGCGTCCGGTCGCACCCTGTGGGCTCGAAATGCCGATGAGCGGCGGGCGATGGCGAGCATCACGAAAGTGATGACGGCGCTCGTTGTCAGGGAGCGCACGTCGCTCGACGAGCTCGTGACGGTATCTTCACGGGCGGCGAGTGTGCGCGAGGCATCCGCACGCTTGCGTGACGGGCAGACGTATCCTGTTCGCACGCTGCTCGAGGCGATGCTGGTCCGCTCGGGCAACGATGCCGCTGTCGCGCTCGCCGAACACGTCGCGGGTGATGTGGGCTCCTTCGTCGAGCTGATGAACGTCCGAGCCGCTGAACTCGGCCTCGCTGACACCTTGTTTGCCAACGTCCACGGACTCGATGCCGAAGGCCACTACTCGAGCGCGTATGATCTCGCGACCCTTGCACGGTTCGCGATGCGCGACGCCGAGATCCGCCGAATGGTTCAGCTGAGCTCGCTAACCATCGACGCAGTCGGTGGGCCGACGGAGCTCGAAAACTCCAATCTGCTGCTAGGGACCGTAGAGGGCGCTACTGGGGTCAAGACCGGCTGGACGAGCCGTGCCGGCTTTTGCCTGGCGGCATCTGCCGAAAGGGGCGGAGAAGAGCTCTTCGCCGTCGTCCTTGGCACGGACAGTGAGACCGATCGCTTTCAAGAGGCGGGGCTGTTGCTCGAGTGGGGCTTCGCTCGCTATCGTGAAGAGCGCCTTGCCGAGCCGGGGGAGCTTATCGGCAGAGTCCCGGTGTCTGGCTATCTGGACGTGAGTGTCAGTGCGCTTGTGGGTGCCCCTGTGGCGGTTCGCGTGTTAGACATCGGCGGCCCGGTCGTTCGCCGAGTAACGCTTCGGCCATCACTTGAACCGCCGGTACATACAGGGGACCGCGTCGGCACACTCTCGTTTGTTCAGGGCGAGCGGCTGATCGCCCAAATCCCGCTTGTCTCTGAGGATAGTGTGAACCGTCCCTCGCCGCTGACGAGGGTCCATGTGGCTGCCGTACGCATCTGGAGGAGCGTGTTCGGTTCGCCGCCGGAAGCACAAGTGCCGGTACCGTGACCATTTCACTACCAGGAGGATGCGATGTCCACCGAGACGCTCCGTACGCCGCTTTATGAGGAGCACATCGCGCTCGGCGCGCGAATGGCGCAGTTCGCGGGCTTTTCGATGCCCGTCCAGTACTCAGGAATCATCGAGGAACACGGTGCGGTGCGTTCTTGTGCAGGCGTGTTTGACGTGTGCCATATGGCGCAGTTCCGCGTGTTCGGTTTTGACGCCTTTGACCTGCTGTCAGAGCTACTGACCAACGACCTTAGCGCGATATCGGCGCTTGGCGCCGCGCAATACACGCTCGTGTGCGATGAAGATGGGGGAATCATCGACGACGTGATCGTGTATCACACAGGTGATCTTGAATACTTGATCATCGCAAACGCGGCGAATCGCAAGACCGTCTACGACTGGCTCGTATCGCACCGTGACGCGAAGCATGGCGGGGATGGCCAGGCCCGCGAAGGCATGGTGGAGATCGCGGATGAGTCGGACCGGACGGGACTGATCGCACTTCAGGGCCCCCGCGCCCTTGATGTGCTTGCGCAGGTGGCCAGCGACGGATTCGAGCTGCCGCCGCGCTTCCACATTGCCGAAGCGCGGCTGGAATCACTCCCCGTGCTGGTGGCAAGGACTGGCTACACGGGAGAAGACGGTGTCGAGATCGTCTGCCACGCGTCGCACGCCGCCGCGCTATGGAGGGTGCTTCTATCGTTTCCCGAAGTGACTCCGTGCGGGCTGGGGGCGCGGGATGTGCTTCGGCTCGAGATGGGATACCACCTCTACGGGAGCGACATGGATCGCGGCGTGGACCCGATCTCGGCAGGGCTCGGATGGACTGTCGGAAGAAAGAAGGAGCGCTTCATCGGAAAGGAGGCCATCGATCGCATCCGCGCCGAAGGGCCTTCCCGTAAGCTCGTAGGCCTCGTGGTAAACGGAGGGATTCCGCGTCCTGGCTACGGTGTGTTGCGCAGTGGCGTCGAGGTGGGTAAGGTGGCAAGCGGTACGTACTCGCCGACACTGGCGACAGGAATAGCGACCGCATACCTGCCGGTCAGTCACGGTAATCCCGGTACAGAGGTTGAGGTGGCGATCCGGGGCAGAGTCGTCGGGGCGGTCGTGGTGCGGCCGCCGTTCGTCAAGCACACATCGTTATCGTTGCCGTGACATTCGAGAGGAGCCACAGGGTCATGTATCCAAACGACCTGAAGTACGACAAGGAGCACGAGTGGGTCCGGGTAGAGGACGGTGTCGCGATCATCGGCATCACTCACTTTGCGCAAGACCAGCTCGGCGAAGTCGTCTACGTCGACCTGCCGTCTGAAGGAGACCAGGTTTTGGCAGGTGAGACCTTTGGTGAGATCGAATCTGTCAAGTCGGTCTCCGAGCTCTATTCGCCGCTTGACGGCGAAGTCGCCGCGGTAAACGATGCCCTTTCCGGCGCACCTGAGACGATCAACGAGGATCCATATGGTGACGGCTGGATGATCAAAATCGAGCTGAGCGATCCGGCGCAGCTCGACGTGTTGATGTCTGCCGAGGAGTACGAGGCGTTCATCACCGAGGAAGCGTAAGCGAAACATGCGACACACTCCGGTCACCTGCGAGCAGCGAGCGGAGATGCTGCGCGTTCTTGGCGTCGCATCCGCAGAGGAGCTGTTTTCGGACGTGCCTGAGTCCGTCCGTCTGAATCGTCCTCTCGACATCCCCGAAGGAATGGGCGAGATCGAGCTGATGGCGCATGTGCGACGGCTCGCCGCCGCCAACATTCCCGCTGGTTCGATGGTGAGTTTCGCTGGCGCCGGCTGCTACGACCATTACACGCCGAGCGTCGTTGACCACGTGGTTCGGCGCCCCGAGTTCTTCACGGCATACACCCCGTATCAACCGGAAGTCTCCCAGGGGACACTGCAGGCGATCTTCGAGTACCAGACAATGACGTGCGAGCTCACCGGTATGGAAGTGGCGAACGCGAGCATGTACGACGGGGCTACCGCCTTTGTCGAAGCCGCTCTCATGGCGTGCCGGCTGACCAGGCGATCGCAGGTGATCTGTGTCGACTCGGTGCACCCAGAGTGGCAGCGGGTGCTCGCGACTTACGCTGACGCTGGACATCTTGAAGTCGCGACTGCGGGCCACGATGAAGCACCGGCCCTCCTCGCGTCAGGTCAGAGCGCGGCGCTGCTCGTGCAGTCCCCGGATTTCTTCGGGCGTCTTTGGGATGTGAGGCGGCTGGCTGACGCTGCTCACGCGGCAGGAGCGCTGCTTGTGGTGGCGGTCAATCCCGTGCTTCTCGGGGTACTCGAGCCGCCCGGCCGCATGGGGGCTGACATCGTCGTGGCCGAGGGCCAAACGCTGGGAAACACGATGTCGTTTGGCGGACCTGGGCTTGGCATGTTCTCGTGCCGCGAGGCGCACGTGCGGCAGATGCCCGGCCGCCTGGTGGGCAAGACACTCGACGCCGACGGGGCACTCGCGTACGTTCTTACGCTGTCAACACGCGAACAGCACATACGCCGCGAGAAGGCGACGAGCAACATCTGTAGCAACCACGCGCTCAACGCACTCGCCGCGGGCGCGTATTTGGCGGCGGTCGGCGCCACTGGGCTTGCGGAGATCGCGGGCGCGTGTGTAGCGAAAGCGCACTACCTGCGCGACCGGCTGCTCGAGACGAACGTCTTTTCTGCTCCGTGGGACTCGCCGTTTGCCAACGAGTTCGTGGTTCGCTATCACGGCGACGCGCTGGCTATGCACGATGCTTTGTTCAAGCGCGGATATGTCGCCGGAGTGATCATCTCAGAGTTGGATTCCGAGTGGCCCGCAGGGGCGCCAGTCGATACGGAGGGGCTCGTCATGTTCGCTGTCACGGAGAAGCGGACTCGGGATGAGATTGACGCATTCGTTGGCGAGGTTGCCGCATCGTGATCCCACGGAGTGAACATACGCCGTCCATCGCACCCGCGCGCGGGCCTCGGGAGAGTATCTTCGAGCTTGGCGCACCTGAGTCGGCGTGCGTTCTCGGTCCGGTGCTAGACGTGCCGGTGATCGATCTTCATGAGGCATTGTCGGGCATGGATCGCACCGCTTTGCCCCGACTGCCTCACGTCGCCGAGGTTGAGATCATGCGGCACTACGCGCACCTTGCGGAGATGAACTTCGGAGTTGACTCAGGGCCGTATCCGCTTGGAAGCTGCACGATGAAGTACAACCCGCGCGCGAACGAGGACGCCGCTCGTCTTGAGGGTTTCACTGGGCTGCACCCGTATCAGCCCATCGCCTCCGTTCAGGGGGTTTTGGAGCTGCTCGTCTGTTTGCAGGAGGCGTTTGGAGAGATCTCCGGATTGCCCGCGGTTTCCCTGCAGCCCTCGGCAGGAGCTCACGGTGAGCTCGCTGCGTTGATGTGCTTCAGGGCCGCCCACACAGCCAACGGCCACCCACGCACGACGGTGCTCATACCCGATACCGCCCACGGAACCAATCCCGCAACGGTCTCAATGTGCGGGTACAAGACCGTCACAATCCCGAGCGGCGTACACGGCATCGTCGACCTCGACGCGCTGCGTGACGCACTCGACCCTAGTGTGGCGGCGTTCATGCTCACTAACCCCAACACACTTGGTCTGTTCGAGCCGCAGATTGCCGAGATCACGCAGATGGTCCACTCGGCCGGGGCGTTCGCGTACTGCGACGGAGCGAATCTCAACGCAATCATGGGAGTGACCCGTCCGGGTGATCAGGGTTTTGACGCGCTGCACATCAATGTTCACAAGACGTTCTCGACGCCGCACGGTGGTGGCGGCCCAGGGGCGGGGCCGGTGTGTGTGACGCGAGAACTCGCTCGCTACCTTCCCGGTCCTCTGCCCGTGCGCCTAGACGACGGTTCGTACGGGCTCGTTAACCCCGAGGCGTCGATCGGCAGGGTCCGTTCGTTCCTCGGCAACGTTGGAGTGCTCGTAAGGGCGTACACATATGTTCGCGCACTCGGAGGGCATGGACTGCGCGAAGTGAGCGAGCAGGCCGTGATCTCGGCGAACTACCTCAAGAAGTTGCTCGACTCGGTGTATGAAGCCCCTTACGACCGCACCTGCATGCACGAGTTCGTGCTGTCGGGCTCCCGTCAGAAGCGAACGCATGGTGTACGGACGGTGGACATCGCCAAACGCCTGCTCGACTACGGATTCCATCCCCCCACCGTCTACTTCCCGCTCATCGTCGAAGAAGCGCTGATGATCGAGCCCACCGAAACTGAGTCGATGGCGGCGCTCGAGGCATTCGCTGAGGCGCTCATCGCAATCGACCGCGAGGCGGCGCACGACCCTGAACTCGTACGGGGCGCTCCCTATACGACGCCGGTGCGCCGGGTCGACGAGGCGCGCGCCGCGCGGGAGCCGGTGCTGCGCTGGTTTCCTGACGAGGGGTAGGGTGGTGTCACGGTGTCGACGGCGCGGGCATGGCGCCTGATCGTCGACGATCGGGCGCCGGGCGCGTGGAACATGGCTGTCGACCGCGCGATCCACATCATGCATGCGCGAGGTGACGTCCCTCCGACTTTGCGCGTCTATCGCTGGAACGGACCCACGGTGACACTCGGCGCGTTTCAGTCCGAGAGCGCTGTCGACGAGCGCGCGTGCCGCGAGCACGGTGTCAGCGTGGTGAGGAGGGCCACCGGAGGCAGGGGAGTGCTGCACGACGATGAGATTACGTACGCCGTAATTGCCGGTGTCCGCGACGGGGTTCCGCGCGGGGTGCGAGCGAGCTATGGGTACCTGTGTGCTGGGGTGTCAGCCGCGTTTAGCATCCTCGGCGTAAGGGCCGAGGTGAACGAGCGGGCCACGGCGTCCGTGCGTTCAAACGCGTGCTACTTGCACGCTACCGCGGCCGATCTCTCGGTTGGCTCACGTAAGCTTTCCGGAAGCGCTCAGGTGTGGAAGGGTGACTCGGTGCTGCAGCACGGCTCTTTCACCCGCACGCGAGATATCGATCGAGAGGCGGCGGTTTTCGCACTTGACGACCGCGAGCGCGCAAGCCTGGCTGGTGCCGCCACGACGATATCGGCTTGTCTCGCGCAGTGTCCGGAGTACTCGGCGATCACTGACGCGGTGATCGCGGGGTTTACGGCTGGCCTTGGGGTAGAGTTCGAATCAGGGCGCTTGAGTGATGCGGAGCGTGCGCTCGCACGAGTGTTTGAAGGAGAAACGGCTGTTCGCCTGAGTGGCGCGGCGCCGAGATGACGGGGGACGAGGGGTTTTCGGCGTCCACATCCTCAAGGACGGGGCGCAGGTTCCCGGTCGCATGTCACTGCCTCGGGGTATAGTGTAGGTAGAGGTCGGTTGAATGTCCGGTCTGATACAATCGACGCGCCGGTTGATACCGGGTCATCTCAGACAAGGGGGTGCGCGCGTGGGACACGAATACGACGAGGCACTTCTCGATTTGGAGCACAAGTCCAACGACGAGTTGCGCGCGATCCTCAACGGACTTCGGGATGAGGAACAGCGCATCTCGTACCGGAGGAGAGTTCTGCACGGCAAGATCGATATCCTTCGAGCCGAGTTGGTGCAGCGGCTGCAGGCTCAACATGAGTCAGGGGAGGACGTCATCTCGGGCCGGGATGTCGAGCGGCTGATCGATATCCTCGCGCGGGACCTGCGCGGCGTGTCAAACACAGACGTGGCCGCGGGCGACTCGGATCACGAAGCCGACGAAGGTGCGTAGTGTCCGCTCTACCTAAGGAGAATCATGTCCGCACTGTCTGACAAAATTCAGAAGTTCATGGACGATATCGCATCAGACGCGATTGAAGAGCGCGTGGTCGACTACGTGATCAAAGAAGTGCAGAATGGGCGCTCGCTTAGTGAGGTTTTCAAAGACCCATATGTGAAGAACCGCCTGAGTGAGGAGAAGCTTGCGAAGGTGCTGGAGAACCCTGAGATCATAGGCGCGCTCGAGAGCCAGATCGCGGCTTCGTTCAAGCGCAGAGAGCTTGACTTCTAGACGGCTTGAGTGAAGGGCGCGAGATCTTTAGAGAGGAACGGTGTTATGAACACGTGCCCAGTCTGCGGAGAGGACATCGGCCACAGCGTGTCTTCAAAGTGCACACGATGCGGTGCCCGGCAGGGTGCGACCGAGTCCTTCAAGCCGGTTTCCCTCGCCGACTCGATTTCCGCAAGCGGGTCACCATCGGTCGCGACCACGGGCGAGACGCCCATGCTCCTCGTGCGCAAAGGCGCGGAGACGGGCGAGCGGTTTACCATAGACCGGGCCCGTCTTTCTATCGGGCGCGACCCATTGTGCGACATCTTCTTAAACGACGTGACCGTCTCTCGGTCCCATGCGGTGCTTGAGTACGGTTCGGCCGGGGTGACAATCGAAGACACGGGGTCGCTTAACGGCACCTACGTCAACGGAGTCAGGGCTGACAAGGCCATTCTCGCCAGCGGTGATATCGTTCAGATTGGCAGATTCCAGATGGCGTTCATCCACGGCGCGGGAGACACGACACCGTGAGGTCGCGTGAGTACATGACAATAGGAGAGGTCGTCGAGACGCTCTCGCCTGCCTACCCTGATCTTTCGATCTCGAAGGTACGGTTTCTTGAAGAAGAAGGCCTGGTCGCTCCCGAACGCACTCAAGGGGGATACCGCAAGTTCACTGAGAAGGATCTCGCACGGGTTGAGATCATCTTGCGACTGCAAAAGGAGCACTTCCTGCCGCTGGCGGTCATTCGAGAGAAGCTCTCGGAGTACGATCGCGGAAAGATTCCAGCGGAGCTTGAAGAAACCTCGGCCGTCCCCGATCCGGCGACCTTGCCCTTCGTCGACGAACCACCGGTCCTCGTCGCCGAAGCACACTCGGCTCTCGGCATTCCCGAGTCGTTCATCCGGGAGTTGGCCGAGTACGGCTTGGTCGTCATCGTGCGTGGCGATCAAGGCGAGGAGATCGCTCCGGTTGATCGAAGGATCGCTCACGCCGCTTGGGATCTGCGCCGCTACGGCATCGAACCGCGTCACCTTCGCATGTACGAGACGTTCGCTGAGCGAGAGGCCGCGTTTTTCTCGCAGGCTCTTAAGCCGGCGTTCAGGCACCGCACCCCAGAAACTCGCCAGAGGCTCGTTGAAACGCTCGGCGAGTTGACCGGTTTGACGCACGACTTGAAGAATCATCTGTTGCGCCGGGCGCTCGCCCGTGTGTTCGAGGACGTCGTGTAGGAGAGCATGTCCGGCCAGACAGCACACGGTACCTCCGCCGCCGGAAGCGGCAAATCGTCCCCACTAGAGTTCGCGCACCCCAGCGAACGGGTTGCCGCGGAGATTCTCGATTTCTACCGGATCAGATGGGAGTACGAGCCGACCAGCTTTCCGATCGAGTGGGACAGCGACGGCGAGGTGATCGCATCGTTCACCCCCGACTTCTACCTGCCGGACTTCGATCTCTACATCGAGCTCACTACGATGAGTCAGAAGTTGGTCACGAAGAAGAATCGAAAGGTTCGCCGCCTGAAAGAGCTGTATCCCGATGTCAATATCAAGATCTTCTACCAGAAAGACTTCCGCCGTTTGCTTCAGCGCTTTGGCGTCGCGGTGGCGGAGCGCCCGTTCTCAGACGGCGGCGGTCTAGAGGCCGGAGGGCCGGCGGAGGAGAGCGGTGAGCGACCGTGAGCGGGTACTGTGGTGAGGAGGTCGTCGAGAGGATTCTGATCTCACCTCAGGCCATCGCGTCACGGGTCGCAGAACTCGGATCGGCGATCGCCGAGGAGTATCGCGGTGCCGACGTGCGTCTCATCACCCTTCTGCGTGGCGGTACCTTCTTCACGGCTGACCTGTGCCGCGCGATCGACGCCCCGGTGCGCCTCGACTTCATGGCGGTGAGCACGTATGTCGGCGGGCGCGGCGGTGCGGTGCGGATAACTAAAGACCTCGACGACTCCATCTCGGGCGCGTCCGTCATCGTGGTCGAGGACATCATCGATACCGGCCTCACGCTCAACTATGTACTGGGCGTCTTGCGCCAAAGAGCGCCCGCGACCGTCGAAGTGTGCACACTGCTCGACAAAGATGTTCGGCGCATTGTCGATCTTCCCATAACGCGCAAGGGATTTTCGGTCCCAGACAGGTTCCTTGTGGGCTACGGCCTTGATCTGAACGGACGCCTTCGCAATCTTCCGTACGTGGGCACCGTACGCGAGGACGTGCTTGCACCTTGACGATGGCGTATCCTGACTCTTCGTACCATCACACTTGGAGGCGTAATGAATCTTGAGACCTACATCCGAGACATCCGCGATTTCCCCAAAGAGGGGATCGTGTTCAAAGACATCACCCCGCTACTTGCGAGCCCAGACGGGTTTCGGCAGGCAATCGACACGATTGCCGATGAGTTCTCGGACGTAGGTGTGACCAAGGTCCTGGGCGCGGAGGCTCGGGGATTCATATTTGGCGGCGCTCTCGCATACAAGCTGGGCGCAGGATTTGTTCCGGCCCGCAAGCCGGGAAAGCTGCCGTGGCAAACAACTAAGGCCGAGTATGCCCTTGAATACGGCATGGACTCGCTCGAGATGCATCTGGACGCAATCGGGCCTGACGATGTGGTGCTGATCGTTGATGATGTGCTCGCTACAGGCGGCACCGCGGCTGCAAAGGGCAAATTAGCGGCGAGCACCGGCGCTTTCGTGGCGGGGTACGCATTCCTCATTGAGCTCGATTTTCTCGCTGGGCGAAGCAAGCTGGAGGGCGCGAAGATCGTCTCACTCATTCACGTGCGGTAGAGTTTCGCCCGACGCGAACCGAGCAGGCGAAAGTGATCGAGTGAGTGCCGCTACGGCTCGATGGGCTCCACATACTCGACGTGGACCGTCGCCAGCCCCGAGAACCCCAGCGCTTCAGCCGCGGCCCTCGACAGGTCGAGGTCTCGTCCCGCGATGAACGGGCCTCTGTCGGTGATGACGACCACGATGCGCCGCTCACCGCGCGTGAGAGCCAGACGGGTACCGAACGGTAGCGTGCGCGATGCAGCGGTGAAGTCGTTCTGATTGTAGATCTGCCCGGATGCGCTGAGCCGTCCGTGGAACTCATTGCCGTACCATGAGCAGAAGGCCAGTTCGGTACGGCCGAGCGAGCGATACCGTCTGGGATGGTGCTCGGAGACCAAGTACACTCGATCGGTGTACGGCTCTACGACGCCGGGTACTTTGCGGATCGGATCGTCAAGAGGGATCGATGATTCGAGCCACTCCCTGCGCGTCTTTGCGTTGGCCGTCCTTCTCACCTGCAGGAGCTGGCGTGATTCCTCGGTTAATCGTGCAATCAGTCCGCGTTGCTCCTCGAGCGCGGCGGTGAGCTCACTAAGTCCCTTCGCGCGGACTTGGCGGAGCGCGAGATCCTGAGCTTTCAGGTCGTCAAGGTAGTTGGCGTGGAACTCAGCCGCCGCGGCGGCTATCGTCGCGGCCTCTAGTACGCTCTGGTCACGCATCACGATACGGGTGAGCAGGGCGATGCGCGCGTAGAGATCTCCCATCGTCTCGGCATTTAGTATCATGGAGAGCGGATTGTGTATCTGAGACTTGTATATGTCGATCACGCGGTCACGGTAGACGCCGCGCGCGCTCTCAAGAGCTTCACGCGCTGCGGCGAGCGTGTCTTGCTGCTTGATGATCCGGATGTTGACTACAGCGAGCCGTTGCTCGATGGCTATCGACTCGGCCCGGTACTCCTCGATCGTCTGTTCGAGCTCTAGGGCGCGTGCGGTCGCTTGGTCGAGGGTGGGAGCGGCGGACTGTGTGGCGGCTGCCGACGGTTGGGCGTACGTGGGGGTGATCGCCGCGGAACCGCAAAGAACGATCGCGGCGAGAATGATCATGACCGTCACGATACGGCGCATGCGCAGCCTCTCGTCGACTCGATTCATGAGCGGATGTAGCAGAGACGATATGATATCATGAGTAATGTCTACGTGGTGTTGCATGCGCGACGCCGTGGCCTCGACCGTTGAATCCGACTTAGCAGGAGGACATGTGCGGATCGTAGACGGCAGACGATGGTTGTGCGCGGCGCGCGTGACGCTTGCGCTGTTGTTATCGTTTGGCGCGACTAGCGCCTTCGCCACTCCGGTAACACCGGAGATTGAGGCGAAGCGTGAAGAGGCGCGCGCCGTTCAAGCACAGATCGAAGAGCTTGCCGCACTCGTTGAGTTGCGAGGCGAGGAGTACGCGCAGATCAACGTCGCGCTCGAGCAGACCCGTCTCGATATTGCCGAGGCCAGGCGCGCTCTCGAGTCCGCTGAGCGTCAGTTGTCCGATGCTCAAGCGCGTCTTGAGGGCCGGGTCGATTCGATCTACCGGAACGGCTCAGTTCACATATTCCAGGTGTTGCTCGAGACACATTCCTTCACCGACTTCATCACGCGAGTTGAGTGGCTGCGGCGAATCGGGGAGAGCGATGCGGCTCTCGTTGTCAACGTGCAACACGCGCGTGACCGGGTCATTGAGGCCGAGGCTGCCCTGACACGCAGGGGTGAAGAACAGCAGGTGTTGCGCGCTCAAGCCGCGTCGAAACTCGCTGAGGTCGAAGCGGCTCTCGATCGCGAAGAAGCGTACCTTGCGGGAGTGAATTCGGAGATCGCCGCGCTCGTGGCAGCCGAGGAGGAGCGTCTGAGGCGAGAGGCGGAGGAGCGGGCCCGGCAATCCGCGATCGATGCCGCGCGGCGCGCGGCTGAACTTGCGGCAGGTAGTGCCGGAGGTGGATCGCGGCGGACAGCCGTTGCCAATGACCGCGTCTTTGACTCGGCGGCCCTCGGCCCTGGTAATCCAGCCGCGGTCCAGATTGGGATGGGTTACCTCGGCGTCCCGTACGTCTGGGGCGGATCAACGCCCGCGGGCTTTGATTGCTCGGGGCTCGTCCAGTACGTCTTCCGGCAGATCGGCGTGTCGCTGCCTCGTACGAGCCGTCAGCAGTTCAGAGTCGGCGCTTATATCCCGCCGGATCGAGTCGATCTTCTCCTCCCAGGTGACCTCGTATTCTTTGGGTTCGGCGGAGATCCGGACCAGGTCCACCATGTAGGCATCTACGTGGGCGGGGGAGACTATCTCCATGCGCCGAGAAGAGGTCAACCGGTGCGGGTTGATTCGTTGACCAGCCGCATCGAGCGGCGCGGGGACTATGTTGGGGCGACGAGGCCGTAGTTCCTGAGCGGATAGGTTGAGCGACGCGCATCCACCACTACGCACGTCGTTGCCGGAACACGCCGTCTGGGCGATGCCGTGTGGTATTATCCCTGGAATCGTTGCACCAGCATCTTCCTGCGTTATTTTGCCGAGCGATGCGCTGCGACGTGATAGAGGGCTGGAATAATCCGTTCGCGGCGGGACCCGGCCCGAGGGTGCTCGATTTTGATGCGGCGGCGCGTGGTACGGGAGGAGAGTGGCTTCAGTGAAGGTGCGTCAGCTATCGGTCTTCATAGAGAACAAGGCTGGTCGTGTCAGTGAGGTCACCGCGTTGCTCGGCTCGGCAGATATCAACATTCGTGGATTTGCGGTATCAGACACCGCGGACTATGGAATACTGCGTCTCGTGGTAGACAAGCCCGACGAGGCCGCCACGCTTCTGAAGCAAGCCGGATTCACCGTCAAAGCGAGCGATGTCATCTGCATCGACCTGCCGGATCAGCCAGGTGGCCTGGCGGGCGTGCTGAAGATCGTGGCAGACGCGGGCGTCAACATCGAGTATGTCTACTCGCTCGTTGCGACATACGTAGTTCTCAACGTCGCCGATGTAGAGCGGGCGATGCGGCTCCTTTCTGACAAGCCCGTGCGGCTCGTCGGGCAAGAGGAGATATCGGGGTCCTGATCGGCGCGCGACGGGCGTGCCGTGGGAGCGAAAGCGTAAGGGAGGCGAGGACACATGGCAGGAGCGAACGGACGTATCGCACTGCTGGTCGCGCTGGTCGTCGCAATCGCCATCGTGCCGGTGGTTGGTTGCGCTCCTCAGGCGCCTGACACTAGGCCGGCAGATGAGGGTGCAGCGGTCGGGGAACCCTACCGCATTGGGGCGGTGTTGTCGTTGAGCGGCACTCTTGCGGGTTTGGGAGAGCCAGAGCGCAACACGATCCTGATGGAGGTCGAGCGCATCAACGCGGCTGGTGGAGTGAATGGCCGCCCGATTGAGGTGCTGATCGAAGACGACGCAAGTGACGCGGAGACAGCGGTCGCGGCCACATCGCGGCTGATCGAACGCGAGGAGATCATCGCCGTAATCGGCGCGACAGGCACCGGTGCGACGATGGCGATGCGCAGCGAGATAGATCGCGCACGCATACCACAGGTGTCTGTGGCAGGCGGGACCGTGATCACCGCCGAGTTCCATCCGTACGTCTTCCAGACACCGTGGTCGAACAGCATAGTGGTGCCGTTCACGCTGCGCTACATCGAGGATCAGGGAATCTCGCGGATCGCTGTCATTGCGGACGCGGGGGGATTTGCCCAAGACGGAGTCGCTGTCATGAAGGAAGCGCTCGGGCAGACCTCGATAGAGATCGTCGCCGAGGAGACGTTTAATCCCGGTGATAAGGACATGACGAGTCAACTCACCAAGATCATGGGAAGCGATGCAGAGGCGGTCGTGCTCTGGAACGCCGGCGCAGAGGCGGCGACCGTTGCCAAGAACATGGCCACGCTCGGTTTTGAGATTCCGCTCTTCGGAAGTCATGGCAACGCCCGTGTAGAGTTCATCGACGGTGCGGGAGCGGCCGCGGAGGGATTTCGCTTCGCGGCCGGGAAGGTGCTCGTTCCGGAGGCATACGGTGAAGGAACCCCAGAATATGAGGTAGCGACCGATTTCATAGAGCGCTACACCGAGCGCTTCGGGAAGGCGCCTGACACGTTCGCCGGTCACGCGTACGATGCCCTCCATCTTATCGTCGAGGCTATGAAGCGTCTGCCAGAGGGCTTCTCGGCATCCGATCTTCGCGACGAGATCGAGGCGACGGATGGTTTTGTGGGAATCGGCGGCACGTTCACATTCTCGCCGACTGACCACAATGGTATGTCCGAGGAAAACCTTGTGATGTATCAGATCAAGGACGGTGCGTGGACACTCGCCGAGTAGTGCGGCGTGAGAGGACATCGGTGAGTCTGATCGGGGTGATCGGGATGAGCGAGGGCGCAAGAGCGCGCGTCGCGCGGTTGATGCTGACGGTCATGTTGGTGTCGATGGCAGCGGCGGTCGCGCTGCTTGCCGGGTGCGGACAAAGGGCCGGCGATCGTGCCGGAGAAGATGCCGCAAACGGCGCTGCGGCTGGCGAGCCAGTCAAGATCGGCGCCGTGCTCTCGCTTTCCGGATCCCTTTCCGGGCTTGGGATTCCCGCGAGGCAAGCGATAGAAGTCGAGGTCGAGCGCATCAACGGCGAGGGTGGCGTCAACGGCCGTCTGGTTGAGGTGGTGTTCGAAGATGACGCGAGCGACGAGGCAAAGGCCGTGGCCGCGACCACCCGCCTCATCGAGCAAGAAGACGTTCTCGCGGTTATCGGCGGGGG
>JAGXSG010000018.1 GCA_018333995.1 Clostridiales bacterium
CCCGCCGATGCCGGCGACCGCGCCCTCGAACAGATAGCGCTGGCGCGGCTCGTCGAGCGTTCCAAAGCGAAGTGAGTCGAGGATCGCGATCGGGCGCGCGCCCATCGTGAAGATGTCGCGGATGATGCCGCCCACGCCGGTCGCAGCGCCCTGGTAGGGCTCGATCGCCGAGGGATGGTTGTGCGACTCCATCTTGAACGCGACCGCCCACCCGTCGCCCACGCCGATGACGCCGGCGTTCTCGCCGGGACCCTGGAGCACGGCCGGCCCCTCGGTCGGGAACATGCGGAGCGCCTTGCGCGAGTGCTTGTAGCTGCAGTGCTCGGACCACATGAGCGAGTACATGTAGAGCTCGGTCACGGTGGGGGTCCTGCCGAGAATCTCGACTACTTGCTCGTACTCGGCGGGCTTGAGGCCGAGTTCGGCTGCTAGGCGTGGCGCTAGTTCGGCCGACAGATCGACGTGCATACGGTGTGGGTCCTCCCCAATGGTCGGGTCGCGGTTTGTCGCGGCGCGGGCCGTGCGATCGCGCGAGACGACACGTGCATTGTAGCCGAGGGGCGCGAGGAGCGCTGTACGTCAAGATCCGCATGTGCGCAGCAGCGGCTCGGCATCTTGTAGGCCTCGCCACCGCGCCGCAGCCGCCTCCCCTCAGGTGACGAGGTGCACGCCGGGGTAAGCGCCGTGCGCCCGCTCGTCGGCGCTCGCGAGCGTGGCGCCGAGCAGCAATGCGCACGCAGGCGCGAGACCATCGTAGAACGAGCAGCCGAGGACCTCGCACTGGTTCGCCGCCTCGGCCACGATCTCATCAGTGAGCGGCAGGATCGCGATGTCGGAGGCGGTGATGCGTTGCCACGCGGGTACGATGTCACGCGGTGCGTAGTGCCGGGCAACGACGGAGAGTACCTCGTGGACGAAGTGCACCGGCGCAACCAGCGATACCTCGCCCGCTACCGCCCGTGCCTGCAACTCGAGTGCACGTTCCCGCCCTGACTCCGGCTTGAACCACTTCACGCCCACCGAGGCGTCGAGTACGAACACGGGCCGCGCGCTCACGTACGCCCCTTGCGAACATCGCGCATCGGTGCGCTGTCGTGGGTCTCGCGCACCTCCCGGAGTATCTCGAGCGAGGGACGGTCGTCCCGGATCTCGCGCCCGACGTGGAAGGTCCGCATCCCCTCAAGCGCCTCGAGCATCCGCGCGCGGCGTGCCGCGCAGGCCCGCTCCTCGCGCGTCTTGCCGAGGTACGACGCGAGCGACTCCTGCACGAGTTCGCTACGGGAGACGCCTGACTCGGCAGCCTCGGCATCGAGGCGCGCGAAGAGGTCGTCGGGGAGAGAGATGGTGATCTTCGCGGTCATCGTCGTGCGCCTCCTCGGTCATACCGCTGTTCGTACCAATGGTATGACCTCCGCATGGCGCGCGTCAAACCAAAATTGGCACTCGGTCGCACGACGCTCAGTCTGCCCCGCGCGGCCTACTCCCCCCGGTAGATGTCGCGCCGGTGCCCGACCTTCACCACCCACACGGTAACGATGTCGTCTGCGATCTCGTAGACGATCCGGTAGTCGCCCTGCCGGATACGGTACCGGTCGCGCGTGCTCAGCTTCTCAGCGCCGTGTGGGCGCGGGTCCTCGGCCAGCGCAGCGATGCTCGCCATGATGCGAGCTACATCGGCCGAGGGGATGCCCCGCAAGTCCTTTCGAACACTGGTTCGAAAGCCGACCCTATAACCGCCCATCGGCCTTCAGCCACTTCACCATGTCCTCGTAGGCGACGAAGGGCTCCTTCGCGCGCTCGTCGAACGCCGCTAAATCCTCGGCGTCCTCCCGTAGCATCTCCCGCACGGCATCGTTGACCAGGTCAGATATCGAGCAGTCCTGCACAGCCGACTTCATTTTGAGCGCCGTGTGCAGATCCGCATCAAGGTATATCGTCGCTCGTTTTGAGACGGGTCCCATGCGCCACCACCTCCACTGCGGATGATAGCGTCGAAACGTCATCGCGTCAAAACGTTACAACGTCCCTGAGCCCGCCGCCGCCTCTCGCGCGAACACTACGGACAGGAGGTACGCCACCCCGATAACGAGCGTGAACGGCACGGCGAGCACCGCGAAGTAGCGAAGCGCCACGACCGAGGGGAGCAAGAAGCCGGCGAGCAAACTTACGAGCACCGCGAGCGGCACCACTACCCAGAACACGCGTGCGCGACGGCCGATCGAGGCGGGAGGACGCCTGAGCACGTCGATCGCGATCGCGGCGCACGCCATCGGCACGCCGAACCTCACAAGCAGCCCGATCCAGACTGCGAGCGGGGTGAGCGCCACCTCGCCGTGCACTAGCCCGCGACCTCCGCAAGCCGGCGCGCAATCGCCGTGAAGAACGCACCGCCGTCCGTGCCGCCGGTGACCGGGTCGACCACACGCTCGGGGTGCGGCATGAGGCCGAACACGTTGCCGCGCTCGTTGCAGATGCCGGCGATGTCGTCGAGCGCGCCGTTGGGAGCGCTGCCGCCTTCTGCGAGTGTGCCGTCGGGCTCGCAGTAGCGCAGTACGATCTGGCCGCCGTCACGCAACCGCGCGAGCGTCTCGGCGTCGCAGTAGTAGTTGCCTTCGTTGTGGTTCACGGGTACGTCAAGCACGGTACCTGAAGGCAGGTCGAGCCATTGGCACACCGACTCCTCGACGCGGAGCGGCTGAGCGTGGCAGACGAATTTCAAGCCGGTGTTGCGCAGCAGGGCACCGGGAAGCAGGTGAGCCTCGGTCAGTATCTGGAACCCGTTGCAGATTCCCAAGACCGGTCCGCCGCGCTCGGAAAAGCGGGCCACCTCGGCCATGATTGGGCTGAAGCGCGCGACAGCGCCGCAGCGGATGTAGTCGCCGTAAGAGAAACCGCCGGGGAGTACCACCGCGTCGACGCCACCGAGGTCGGTGTCGCCGTGCCACAGATACTGCGCCGCAAGCCCGAGATGCTCGATCGCGTGCACCACGTCCTGCTCGCAGTTCGAGCCCGGGAACACCACCACTCCGAAGCGCATGCGCTACGCCTCCTCGGCTTCCTCGATGCGATAGTCCTCAATGACCGGATTGGCGAGCAGTTTTTCACACATCTCGCGCACCGCTTCAATGCCGCCGGCCGTCTCGATGCGGATATACTTGCCGATCTTCACGCTCTCGACACCCTCATAGCCGAGGTTGCGAAGCGCGCGCTCGGCAGTGGCTCCGGGCGGGTCGAAGATTCCTTGCTTGTACGTGACAAACACGCTGTACAGCGACATCGTGGCGACTCCCCTCACGCGGCCTTCCGGGCTCTGTCCAATACGATACTCACACTACTTCGACGAACCGTTCTTCTCGGCCTTCTCCGCCTCAATCGCCGCCTTGCGCAACGGGCGCATCTTACGGAAGTCGATGTAGAACGCGGTGAAGATACACGCGTAGGCAAGGATGAGGACCGCCGTTCCGGGCCACGTGCCCTGCTGCCACCACGCGAACCCCGAAAACACGATCGCCGCGCCCAAAGCGCCGAGCCAGATCTTGCGCCAGCGGCGAAACTCCGGGTTCGAGGGCACGGGCGCGAGGATACTGCGGCGCTTCTTGCGCGTGCTCGCCTTCTTGGAATCGGCGCCGGCACCTCGCGTAGGCTTGGCCGATGCGGCGGAGCGCCGTGTCTTTCCGATGCTCGCACCCTTCTGGTAACGCGGATTTGACGGACTACGGCGGGCCATCTCTTACTCGACTCCTTCCGGTTCGAAGGCGCGGCCCGTGACGAGCTCGTACGCCTGGATGTAGCGAGTGCTCGTGCCCTCGATGACCTCAGCGGGCAACGATGGGGCGGGCGGTGACTTGTCCCACCCGCTCGCCTCGAGCCAGTCGCGAACGTACTGCTTATCGAAACTCGCCTGCGT
>JAGXSG010000019.1 GCA_018333995.1 Clostridiales bacterium
TGTCGCGGACGCAGGCGGGATGTACGCGGCGAAGGCTGCGGGACTCGCGAGCCACTTCGAGCTCATGACGCCCGACGTGGGCGAGGTCGGCTTCATGGCCGATGACCGCGCCACGCACCCGGCATACGTGAGCCACTACCTCTTTGGCAACAACGGGTTCGACCCCGTCGAGCTTGTCCGGCTCGCTCACGAGCGCGGCAGCTCGCCTAGGGTGCTGCTCGTCAAGGGCTCGACCGACTACATCGCCGAGCACGGGGTCGTCAAGGCGACGGTCACTGAGCCGTGCGTGCCCGAGCTTGAGGCGATCGGCGGCACGGGCGACACCGTGACCGGGCTCGCCTCGGCGTTCATGGCCGCGGACTTCCCGACGTTCGATGCGGCGGTGTGCGCGGCGAAGGCGAACCGTGCGGCCGGAGCGGCCCTGCAGGCGCGCCCCGATCACCGCGCCGACGACATCGTGCGTATGTTTCCGCGTGTGTTTGAGAAACATCTCTGCGAGTGGTCGAAAGTTTGACATCTCACAGACTCACCTGGACAATCCTTCAGCGGAGGCGGATGGGTCCTGGTGGGCCCCCTGGTCTTCAAAACCAGCGTGGGGCGTGAAGAGCGTCCCGGGTGTGTTCGATTCGCACGCGCCTCCGCCAGACGTGTGCGCGGGAAGGTGGCCCCCAGGGGCCGCCTTCCGTCGTTTGCTCCGGCTCGATCGACTCGACTAAGCTTGGAACCACATGAGGACGGGGGGTGGACACGAACCGCCTCGGAGGGGAATGTTCCCATGTGGACCGCGAGGAAGAGGGGGCACAGTGACCCGGTACCCCACGACACGCGAAGGAGTGGATTCGATGGACGCACTCGACGCCCTCATGACCCGTCGCTCGATCCGCCGCTACACCGGTGAGCCCGTCTTGGCCGAGCAGGTCGAGACGATGCTGCGCGCCGCGATGGCCGCCCCGAGCGCGGGTAACCAGCAGCCGTGGCGGTTCGTCGTCGTGACCGAGCGCGAGACGCTCGCGATAATCGCCGACACGAGTCCGTACGCCGGAATGCTCGCTGAGGCGGCAGTGGGCATCGTCGTCTGCGGCGACACCTCGGACCTGCGTCACCCGGTCATGTGGCAGCAGGACTGCTCGGCGGCTGTGCAAAACATCCTGCTCGCGGCGCACGCCATGGGGCTCGGCGCGGTGTGGCTCGGCTACTACCCCAAGACCGAGCGCTCAAGCCCGCTCAAAGCACTGCTGGGCATGCCCGAGCACATCGAACCGATGGCGGTCATCTCGATCGGTCACCCCGCCGAGGAGAAAGGTCCCTCCGAGCGCTACGACGCCGATTTGGTCCACCACGAGCGCTGGTAGGGAGGGCACGTGGCCGAGGAGGTTCTGCTCGCGGACGGGCTGCGCTTCACCGGCCCGGCTTCGATTGGCGCGCCGGTGCTCCTCAACGGAGTGAATCTTGTGGTCGCGGCCGGTGAGATCGTCGACATCGGCGGGCCGAGCGGGGCGGGCAAGACCACTTTGCTCCGCGCGCTCGCGCGGCTGCTGCCAAAAGCAAGCGGGCACCTCGCGTTGAGGGGGGTGTCGGCCTTTGGCATCCCTGCGGGCGAGTGGCGTTCGCGCGTCACTTTGCTGCCTCAAAAGGCGGTTCTATGTTCAGGCACGGTGCGTGAGAACCTGCTCGTGCCGTGGACACTCAAGGCGCGGGCCTCCCTGACGGCCCCTGACGATCACGAGCTCGCCGCCGCGCTTGCCGGCGTAGCCCTCGGTGAGATCGCGCTTTCCAGGGATGTCGCCATGCTCTCGGTGGGACAGGCTGCCCGTGTCGCGCTCGCCCGGACGGTGCTCACTAGACCGGACGTTCTCTTGCTTGATGAACCGGACGCCGCGCTCGACGACGAGAGCGCAGCGCGGGTCGCCGAGACGGCCTCGCGATTCGCGGCTCTTGGAGGTGCGGTCGTTCGCGTGCGCCACCAGCGCACTGAAGCGTTCGCAACACGCCGGCTGCGACTCGCCGACGGCCACCTGACCGAGGTGGGCACGTGAACGAGCTTGCCGGTGGGGTCGTTGAGATAGGAATTCCTCAGCTGCTTCTGTCGACGGGGTTCGTCGTAGTGGCGGGCGCGATCTCAGTTCGCCTCGCGCTTGGGCTTGAGCGCGAGTTGGCGATTGCGACAGTGCGAACATACGTGCAACTCATCGCTCTCGGACTCGTGCTGAGGTGGGTGTTTGGGGTTGATAGCTGGCTGCTTGTGATCGGTATCCTCGTGTTCATGATGGCGGGCGCCGCGCACGCTGTGTTGCGGCGCACGATAGACGCGCCGCGCGGAATCCTCGGCAGTTCGATGGTAACGATGCTGCTTACCGGATTCACCGTCACGTTTGCCGTGACCGGGCTCGTCGTACAGGTCGATCCGTGGTACGACGCGCGCTACGTCATCACCATCGCCGGCATGGTGCTTGGAAACTCGATGAACGGTGTCGCGCTCGCGCTGGAGCGGACGTTCGCGGACCTTGATGCGCGGGCCGATGAGATTCTTGCGTTAGTGGCGCTGGGTGCCACGCCGTGGGAGGCGGCCTTGCCGAGTGCGCGGATCGCAATCACGGCCGGACTCATCCCTACAATCAATGCGATGTCCACTGCGGGCATCGTGTTCATCCCCGGTATGATGACCGGTCAGGTGCTCGCCGGCGCCGACCCGCTCGCTGCGTCGTTCTACCAGATCGTCATCATGCTGATGATCTCTGCGGCAACGGCGGTCGGCGCTGTGCTTGCGGTCGTGCTCTCGTACCGCAGACGTTTCTCGGACGAGGGCGTGTACCTTGAGCGAGGGTATCGGGACGCGTGAGGGGGGCGTGTGGCGTTGACAGTGCGCACGCGGGCGGGCAACTCGACGGGCGCCGGGCCTGATGCCTCACGTAAGAATGTCGTCGAACACGTCGTTCGTTGACTCATCATAGATGTCGTCGAGTTCGAGTGCCTGCACCTCCCTTCGACGTACCGATTCCTTCAGTGCGACGAGTTCGTACAGACGCTTCTGCAGCCGGACGATATCGCGCTTGAGCGCAACGGGGTTGAGCGTCTCGTAGTGGGCGGTCAGGCGCCGCTTGGCAGCATCGCTGACGTCGGGCGATATCAAGGCGCGCGCATAGGGCGTCTTCGGTTCGTCGTAGCGCTTGGTCACCTTCGATCCCTCGCGGGTCTT
>JAGXSG010000020.1 GCA_018333995.1 Clostridiales bacterium
GCGAGGCCGCTGCTTTCCTCGAACGAACCGTCCACCTTGCGGCTTCGGCCCATCTGAGTTCTTCAACGACCTCGCAAGTAGGATTATGCGCCATCCCGGGCGAGAAGCAACGGAAATCGTGAGATCCGCGCACCGATGTGACAAGCGGTCGATCGCAGCGTTTGTGCGGTCTGAGCAGGGCGGCTTGTCCACACTATCCCCAGAATCCACAGGACGAGTTCTCCTCGGCAGGTATCATGGGACGGACTGAAGGGGGCCACGCCAGGATCCGATCGACGAGCTGCTGTTTCAAGAGGGGGCGGAAGTCGATGTGTTCGTTCGCGAGGACCGGGTCATGATCGTGCCGGTCGCGGGTACGTAGGACGCGATGCGCGAACGTCTGCGCGCCCGTGCTGAGGTCGCCGGAATCGCCGAGGAGGACGTCGTGGTGGCCGTCGAGATGTAGGTTGTGCTCGGCGAACGCGGGTACATTAGCAATCGGTCGAGCATGGACACTCGTGTGGACATTGACGCGCATCGTGGTAATATTACCTCATAATGCGTTAGTAGGGGGATCCGCATGACGCCAGTCCTGGAGTCCATATTCGGTAGCCGGTCCGCCACGCAGGTGCTGCTGTTCCTCGAAGCATACGGTTCCGGTCACGCGCTTTGGATCGCGAAGACCTATGAGGTTCCCGTGAGCTCTATCCAGCGGCAGCTGCGACGGCTCGAGGCGAACGGGGTGCTTCTCAGTCGTACGGTGGGCAGGACCCGTGTCTTCGAGTTCAACACGCGCAACCCCACCGTACGCAATCTTCGCAGCTTCCTTCAGGCAGAGCTCGATTTGCTGCCCGAGGCGGAGACGAAGGCGTACTACCGGCAGCGGCAGAGGCCGCGTCGTACGGGCAAGAGGCTGTGAGCGCATGCGCAGAGTGAACGAGGGCACCTCCCTGGGGGAGCTGGCCGCCCTGGTGTGCGAAGCGCTCGAACGCGCCGGCATCAGGGCGACCCTGTCCGGCGGCGGCGCTGTCGTGCTGTACAGCGACAACGAGTACGAGAGCTCCGACCTGGACTTCATCACCTCCGAGCGAACCGCGGTGATCGCCGAGGCGATCGAGCCTCTCGGCTTCCACCGAACCCCAGGAAGCCGACAGTTCGAGCACCCCGAGGCACGCTACTACGTCGAGTTCCCGCCAGGCCCGCTGGCCTTTGGCGAGACAGTGGTTCCCGAGAGTTCCGTCCTCACGTTGCAGACCGAGTTCGGTCCCGTGCGCGTCATCACGCCGACCCAGTCCGTGATGGACCGGCTTGCGGCGTACGTGCACTGGAACGACAACCAGGCGCTCGATCAAGCCGTCATGGTCGCCAGACGTCAGCGTGTGGATTGGTCGGAGCTCTACGAGTGGGCACGGCGCGAGGGCGCGGATGCCGTCCTGATAGACCGGCTCAGGAGCAAGGCTGGATTCGACTGAGCCGTGATCGGCATCGACATGTGACCGAGACGGTGCCGGCCGAGCCGGAGTACGACTCGCGGAGGCGTGCGATGCAGGTGTGGTAGTGACGAGGACAGCGACGGCTGGTTCTCCGGTACCTGCTATCGAGATTGAAGATTAACCTGTACTTCCGTCTTGCGAAGTTCTCGCCGCCGAGAATAGCCTTGCCTGTGCGTCCCCGCTCCTTGCATGCAGTTCGCTGAACGAGTGCGCCGCCACACATCGGACACATCGTTGGGATCTGGGGCTCTACCGGTTCGACCTGCTGCATCCGTGCTGCCGCGCGGTCGAGCTTGAATCGCTTCGGGCGCTCCCCGAATGCGTTGAGCGCAGGCGCGGAGTCGTTCTGAGCGCACAAAAGAGCGAGGCCGCTGCTTTCCTCGAACGAACCGTCCACCTTGCGGCTTCGGCCCATCTGAGTTCTTCAACGACCTCGCAAGTAGGATTATGCGCCATCCCGGGCGAGAAGCAACGGAAATCGTGAGATCCGCGCACCGATGTGACAAGCGGTCGATCGCAGCGTTTGTGCGGTCTGAGCAGGGCGGCTTGTCCACACTATCCCCAGAATCCACAGGACGACGTCGGAAGCGACTGCGATCATTCCAGTTTCGTCAGCAACACTGGGCATTCGAGTCGTGCGTAGAGTGCGCGTCTTGCTCGACGAGGACCTCGCGGAACTCTACGGAGTCGAGACGCGCGCGCTGACCCAGGCGGTCCGGCGCAATCTTCAGCGGTTTCCCGCAGACTTCATGTTCGAGCTTACTCGTGAGGAGTGATCAGGCTGCTTGGCACTGCGGGAACCAGCGGTTCGGGAGAGTCCCGCGGCGGGTAGGATATCACCGGAGGTTGAGAACATGATGGCGACAACCACGCGTCGATTTAGACGCGCTTTCGGCTTCTAGTGGCCACACTTCCGGCAGGCACACGTGTGCGACTCACCGAGGACGCCTCGGCGGCTCTGCGCTTCCCGCCGCCAGACGACATCGACCTCACGGTCGTGGTGCACCGCGCCGCGCTCAACGCGCCCCACGATCCGCACACGCAGGTTGCCGCCGTCGCGCATGGTGAACTCGTGTGGCTCGGCGCGCTCGGCGAGGACGTGCTCGAGGAGGTGTCGGCCCCGCGTGATCCGGGCGCCAGAGCGGCCGTCGCCGAGCGCTTCTTGGTGGGCAGTCGTCTGTGGGACGTTGTGCGAGTGGGAGGGCTGCTCGGCCAGGCTGGGGGAGGGCCGCTGTCGACCGTCTACGACGGCAGTGAAGAACGCCCGTGGGTGGTGGTGGGTGAGACGATTCTCGGCGAGTTGATCGTCGTTCCGCTCAACGATTCGCGGAACCCCAAGTGGTGGACGCCGGTGATCGCGCAAATTCACATGCGCTTTCCCGGCAACATCAAAGACGGACAGGTCGAGCTTGCGCACGCGTGGACCGCGCCGGGGGCGCTCGTCGCGCGTGGCGAAGTGCTCGCAGCGGGTCGGGAAGCGGTTGAGCGGGCGATCGAGGGGTACTACGGGACGCCGCAGGGGTGAGGTTCTGGTAAGATCCCGTTAATGCTCCCGGGCTACGATATGCGTGCGATCGAGAGCCAGCGGTGCGCGAGCGAGCGCTGGACAGCTACAGCCCCCGCCCGTATACTACGCGGGCTGAACAATCGCATATAGCTCATTACAAGCGGAACCCCGCCTTTGCGGGTAGTTAGGGTTCCCACCTTGCGGCACCACTGAGGTAGCTGTCTGGTCGAGATGAACCGCCGGGACCGGGGTAGAATCCGGGTTGCTCGGCGTATGTCGCGCCCCGTCGGCTCTAGGCCGCGGGGCGTTACTCATGAATGGATGAAATGTGCCGTGTCGAGGGGCACGGCGCGAATAGTGGAGGTGAATCGCCCATCAGCAGTATCGAGCCGAGGATCAACGAACGGATCCGCGTGCCGCGTGTGCGTCTCATTGGTGTCGATGGTTCGCAGCTTGGAATCTTCGAGACGCCGGACGCGTTGCGAATCGCCGATGAACAGGGTCTCGATCTCGTTGAGGTCGCGCCCAACTCGGATCCGCCGGTCTGCCGGGTCATGGATTACGGCAAGTACAAGTACGAACAGGATATCAAGGCAAAGAAGGCCCGGAAGCACCAAGCGACGGTGCAGCTCAAGGAGATCAAGTTCCGGCCAAAGATCGACCACCACGACTACCAGACCAAGAAGAAGCACGTCGTGCGCTTCCTGACGTCGGGAGCAAAGGTCAAGGTGACGATCATGTTTCGCGGTCGAGAGATGGCGCACGCCGAGCGTGGGCTCGCGATTCTCGAGCGACTCGCCGAGGACCTCGTTGACATGGCCGTGATAGAGAATCAGCCCAAGCTTGAGGGCCGCAACATGCACATGTTGATGGCCCCGGTGAAGCGGGATGTGAAGGAGAACAGGGGTGACGGCGCGAGCGCTGTGCCCGCGGACCAAGAAAGCGAGGCAGAAAATGCCTAAGCAAAAGACTCACAAGTCAACCGCGAAGCGCTTCAAGCTGACCGGATCCGGCAAGGTCAAGCGCGGCAACGCGTTTAAGAGCCACATCCTCGAGAAGAAAAGTCCCAAACGTAAGCGCGCGTTCCGTGCGGATTCGCTCGTCCACAAGGCCGACGAAGCAGTCATCAAGAAGAACCTCGGCGTCGGCTAGTCCGGTGCACTGTCCCCAATAAGGAGTGATCTCTCATGCCCCGCGTCAAACGAGCCGTCTCCGCGAAGAAGAAGCGTCGCACCGTACTTGAGAAGGCCAAGGGTTACTACGGCGCTAAGAGCCGTACGTACCGCGCTGCCAAAGAACAGGTCCAGCACTCGCTGCAGTATGCATATCGCGATCGTCGCAACAAGAAGCGTGAGATCCGCCGGTTGTGGATTGCTCGCATCAACGCGGGTGCCCGGCTCAATGGCTTGTCTTACTCCGTGTTCATGAACGGACTCAAGAAGGCTGGCGTGGAACTTGATCGCAAGATCCTCTCAGACATGGCGATCAACGACCCTGCGGCGTTTACCAAGCTCGCCGAGATCGCCAAGGAGCAGGTTTCGGCGTAGGGAGCGCATCCCCCAATCAGTAAAACCCGAAAGCCCCGCGCGTGCGAGCACGGGGCTTTCGCGCGTTCGGGCACAAAGCGAGCAGGCGCGGTCAGGCGGTTTAGATCCTGGTGAGTTTCGGTTAGAGGCCAACGCCTATTCTGATGGAGCGCCGGGCGACCGCCCTGCGTACCGGTCGTTCTGACACCCCTCGTCGGACGAGAAGAGGGGAGAGTGTCATGAAACGGATCATCCTGCTTGCGTGCGCGGTTGGGCTCGTCGTGTCGGTGGGGGTGGCAGGAGCGTATTTTAACGCGCAACGCTCCATCGCCGACAACGTGATCAGGGCCGGTACCGTGTCGGTTTCGGTGGAGCCGACCTCCTCAGCGGTCAGCATCGACACCCTCGCGCCGGGGACAGCTCAGGTGCGGTCGCTTCGTGTCACTAACGACGGCACCCTGCCGTGCACCGTGAGCGTGACCAACGCGCGGCGGGCCGGCGTCACCGCGTTTTACAACGCGCTCGAGTGCTCGGTCAGCTCAGGCGGTACAGAGGTGTACCGAGGCTTGTTGTCGCAGATGAAGACAGAGCCGGTACCGCTTGCCCCTGGAGAGAGCATCGTGCTCGACTTTGCGGTACTGCTTCCGGGTGGTGTTGACAACGCGCACGCTGGTGACTACACGCGCATGACGCTCTACGTCGATGCACAGCAACAGCGGTGAACTATGTGGGCGTGGGCGTGACGCTGACCGCAATCTTGCTCGTCGTAAGCACGCACGGCATCGTCATGGTCGCTGGTGGCTCGATGTCGCCAGCGCTCGAGGTGGGCGATGTGTGTCTCTATCGGCGTGAGGCGAAACCGCGCGCTGGTGACGTGGTGGTGTTCACGCGTGAAGACGGTTCACTGGTGGCGCACAGGGCGGTCAGTGTGGGCAGAAGGGGTGAGGTGCGAACCAAGGGGGACGCGTGTGAAGCCGCCGACCGGGATCCCGTGCCAGCGAACCGCGTCAAGGGACGCGTTGTGTGGAGCACCGGCATGGTGAGGGAGCAGGTCATCGGCGCGCTATCGTATGCTACACTCCGTATCCAATCGCACAGCGTATGGCGATGAAGGAGATGCGTTCGCGACCGCTGGCAACGGACCAGAGAGGGATTCCGGTGGGCTGGAAGGATCCCGGTTGCCGCTTGCGAACGGTTCACTCCTGAGCCGCGACCTGAACGCGCGTGGCCATGCGGCTCGTTACGCGCCGGTAGGGAAGCCGGATCCCCCGATAGAGGGACGTCGCGGATGAGAGACCGCAAATAGTGCTGGCCCCATGAGGGTCGGCGCGATGAGTGGGCCCGCCAAGGGTCAACCGAGGTGGTACCGCGGGAGCCGGCTCCCGTCCTTGGATATACTTCCAGGCGACGGTGTCGGCTCCCCGTCGTTGGCGGGTATGCTGTGTGCGAGACGAAAGCAGGGCTGATGGCACTGATTGACGACTTGAGGAGCATCGAGGAGCGTGCACTCGCGGAGATCTCGGCGGCGTGTGAACTCGAAGCGCTCGACGCCGTACGTGTGGGGGTTCTTGGCAAGAAGGGTTCACTCACCGCGGTTCTGCGCGGACTCGGTTCACTCTCGGCGCATGAGCGTCCCGCGGTCGGGAAGGTCTCAAACGAGGTGCGCGCAACGCTAGAGTCGGCGATCACCGCGCGCAAAGAGACTCTCTCGGCCTCGGCGCTTGCTGACAGGATCAGCGCCGAGGCGGTCGACGTGACACTCCCCGGTCGCAAACGTCTTCCGGGGCGAGCGCATCTGATCAGTCAGATCACGGCGGAGATCATCGACATCTTCGTCGGGCTTGGTTACCGCGTGGCCGAAGGACCGGAAGTCGAGCGGTCCTACTACAACTTCACCGCCCTCAATCACCCGCTCACACATCCGGCGCGCGCGGCGACAGACACCTTTTACGTAATGGAACCCGGCTCAGGTCCGATCGAACCTGGCGCAACGACAGACGTCTTGCTCCGCACGCACACGAGTCCGGTCCAGATCCGCGTTATGGAGAAGCACAAACCGCCGGTCTACGTGATCGCTCCCGGCCGCGTCTACCGTCGTGACATTGCTGACCCGTCCCACCTGCCGCAGTTCCATCAGATCGAGGGTCTTGCCGTAGACGCCGGACTCACATTCGGGGACCTGAAGGGCACGCTTGACCACCTCTGCCACGAGCTGTTTGGACGCGACCGGAAGACGCGCTTTCGTCCGCACTTCTTCCCGTTCACCGAACCGAGCGCCGAGGTCGATGTCTCCTGCGGCATCTGCGAAGGCTCCGGATGCCGGTTCTGCCAGAACACCGGCTGGCTTGAGATACTCGGGTGCGGGATGGTCGATCCCAATGTTTTTGGCCATGTCGACATCGATTCCGAGAAATACGTCGGCTTCGCGTTCGGTCTTGGCGTTGAGCGCATCGCGGCGCTGCGATACGACATTCCCGACTTGAGGATGCTCGTCGAAGGCGACATGAGGTTTCTCAGGCAGTTCTGATCCCAGTTGGGCCCCGATGCGAGCGGCTCGCACACCCCGCCGCCCGCCGAAGCGATGAAAGGACGACCCCGAGATGCACGTCTCGATAAAGTGGCTCAGAGAGTTCGTCGATGTCGAGCTTGCGGTCGAAGAACTTGTCGAACGTCTCGACATGACTGGCACGGCGGTTGAGGGCGTGCGGATCGTCGGCGAGGGATTAAGCGGCGTGGTCGTGGGGCAGGTGCTCAACAAGGCGCCCCATCCGGAGGCGGACAAGCTCACATATTGCGAGGTCGACGTGGGCTTATCCGAGCCGCTCCATATCGTGTGCGGCGCGACGAACTTCGAGGCGGGCGACAAGGTGCCGGTCGCGTGTGCGGGCACTGAGCTCCCCGGCGGACTCGTCATCAAGCGCTCCAAGCTTCGGGGACTGACGAGCGAGGGAATGATGTGCTCGGCCCCAGAACTTGGCTTGCCGGGAGATGGATCAGGCCTGCTCGTGTTGCCCCAAGACGCCCCGGTTGGCGTGTCGTGGGCTGAGTACGCCGGTCGCGCCGATACCGTGATCGACCTCGAAGTCACCCCCAATCGTCCCGACTGCCTCTCGATGGTGGGCGTCGCTCGCGAGGTCGCGGCGATCACGGGGGCGCGTTTGCGGACCGCCGAGATAGCGGTGGACGAGTCCGCGGAACAGACCGCAAGCCGTATCGCCGTTGTGATCGAGGACCCGGCGCTGTGCAAGCGCTACGCCGCGCGTCTCGTCCGCGGCGTTCGAATCGGCCCTTCTCCCGAGTGGCTCGCCGAGAGGGTCGCGGCGGCCGGAGCACGTCCGGTCAACAACATCGTCGACGTCACCAACTACGTGATGTTCGAGCTCGGCCAGCCACTCCATGCCTTCGATGCTTCAACGCTGGCTACGCGCGATGGGCTCACGACCATTACGGTGAGAACCGCGCGGGCAGGCGAATCGCTTGTCACCCTCGACGGTCAGCTTCGGACCTTGACGGAGCGGATGCTCGTGATCGCAGACGACTCTTGCCCTGTCGCGCTCGCCGGCGTGATGGGCGGTGAGGCGACCGAGGTCTCCGAGTTGACCTTCGACGTTGTGCTTGAATCGGCGTGTTTTGACCCGGCGTCGGTGAGCACGACGAGCCGCTCGCTCGGGCTCATCTCGGAAGCCTCGACCCGGTTCGAGCGGGGGGTCGATCCAAGCAGATGCGTCGAGGCGATCGATCGCGCCGCGGCGCTCATTGCCGAGCTCGCTGGCGGCATCGTCGCGACCGGGGCCGCTGACGTCTATCCTGCGCCCGTTACCCCAAGACGGCTCACGCTTCGAATTTCACGTCTCAACGCGGTGCTCGGCACCGCTATAGCCGGAACCGAGGCGGCTCGGCTTCTCGAGTCTCTCGGCTTTACGGTCTTTCCGCAGGCCGCAGAGGTGTTTTCGGTAGAGGTTCCGACGTTTCGCCCCGACATCGAACGGGAGATCGATCTCATAGAGGAAGTCGTGCGGGTGTGGGGGATGGATCGCGTCTGCGCGACGCTTCCGGCGGGAACCGGTCGCGTGGGAGTGCTCACCGATCAGCAGCGCTGGATGCGCCGCATCGACGCGACCGTTCGGGCCGCGGGCTTGAACGAGACGATGACGTACTCGTTCATCGATCCGGAAGACGCCGTGCTGAGCCGGACATCGCCGCCCCAAGGAGAGGTGCCTGTCGAACTGGCGAATCCGATGTCAGCGGAGCAGGCAGTCATGCGGTGGTCGCTACTGCCCGGCCTGTTGCGAGCCGTGTCGTACAACCAGCGCCGAGGCGTGCCCGACGTGCAGCTCTACGAGATCGGCGCGACGTACGGGACGAGCGCTGGACGAACCCTTCCCCGGGAGCGCACGATGCTTGCGGGCGTGCTCGCCGGCTCCTGGACGCGTCCTGGCTGGAATGACCCGGGAGCGGCACTCGACTTCTTTGACGGCAAAGGAGTGATCGAGGCCCTCGCCATCGATCTTGGAATCGAGCGGCTCACCCTTGACGCACTCAGTCACGCGTGGCTCCAGCCGGGCAGGAGCGCCGATGTCTTCGTAGATGGCCGTCGAGCCGGGTGGCTCGGCGAGGTGCATCCTCATGTCGCCGAGGCGTACGAGGCACAAGCGCCTATCGTCGCGTTCGAGCTTGATCTCGGGGTATTCATCTCGGCGGCGCGGGCGGTGCGGCCGTGCAAGGAGGTTCCTCGGTTCCCGGCTGTGACGCTCGATCTCGCGCTCGTCGTCGATGACTCGGTGACAGCGGACCGTGTGGAGCGCGCGATCAGGAAAGCGGGAGGGGTGTTGCTCGACTCGGTTCGCCTGTTCGATGTGTACCGCGGTTCTGGCGTAGCCCAGGGGCGAAAGAGTCTCGCGTGGGCGCTCACATATCGCGCGCCAGACCGGACGCTTTCTGATGATGATGTCAGGCCGGTGCACGAGAAGCTCGTGCGCAAAGTGAGCGCGGCGGTAGGCGCGGAGCTCCGAGGGTGAGAGCGGTATTGCTCGCCCACGAGTTCTCATCGACGGGCAGATGAGCAGCTATGTATCAAGAAGAGTCAGTATGTAACATTAAGGTATAACCGTTGACTTGTATCCGGAGTATCGATATCATCACGTGATTCATCGCCGTCTGTTGGAGGAGCGCCGTGATCGATGTCGCGATAGTGGGAGCGGCCGGCTACGCGGGCGTCGAGCTCACGCGGCTGCTCGTCGGCCATCCTATGATGCGGGCGGTTCACCTTACGTCGGCCGCCCACGCGGACACGCGGGTGGGCGACCTCTACCCTGCGTTAGCTTCCCACGTGGATGTGGCGTACGTCGAGCCCGACGCTGACGCCATCGCTGATGCGGCCTCCATCGCGTTCCTTGCTGTCCCGCACACGGCGGCGATGGCGCTCGTGCCGCGCTTGCTCGAGCGCGGCGTCACCGTCATCGACGCCTCTGCCGACTTCCGCCTCTCCGACCCGGCACTCTACGAGCGCTGGTACGGAGTCGCGCACTCATGCCCAGAGCTTCTGGCTGAGGCGGTCTACGGTCTGCCCGAGCTTGACCGCGGCGCTCTTCCCGGCGCGCGACTTGTCGCGTGCCCAGGCTGCTATCCCACAGCCAGCATCCTCGCGGCGTTTCCCGCGCTGGCCGAGGGCGTAGCGGGCGGTACGCGCGTCATCATCGGCGCGATCTCGGGAGTCTCTGGAGCGGGCAAGGCCCCGGGACCTGGGGTGCACTACTGTGCGGTCACGGAGTCGGTCGCCGCGTACAAAGTTGCGGCGCACCGGCATACACCCGAGATTGCCGAGCGGCTCTCACATGTCACGGGCAGCCCCGTCCGCGTGACATTCTCGCCCCATCTCGCACCGCTCAGCCGCGGACTCCTCGCGACCGTTTATCTCGACCTCACCGAGGATTCATCCTCCCTCACCACCTCGGAAGCCGTCGACCTTTACCGCTCTCGCTACGCCAACGAGCCGTTCGTCACCGTGCACGCTCCCGGGGTGATGCCCTCTACCGCCGAGGTGCGCGGCACAAACCGAGCGCATATCGGTGTCGTTGTCGATGAGGATGCGGGAATGCTTGTCGCAGTGTGCGCTATCGACAACCTCGTGAAGGGTACCTCCGGTCAGGCGATCCAGTGTGCAAACCTCGTGCTTGGTCTCGATGAAACCGCCGGGCTCGACATCCCCGGTTGGGGGGTCTGACAATGACGCGCGCGTCGTCCACGTACGTGATCGAGAGTGCGGACGGGGGGATTCTTGCGCCCGCGGGCTTCTCGGCGTCTGGTGTTGCCGCTGGCATCAAGCGTCCCGGCAGACTCGACGTGTGTGTCATCGACGCGGCGGCGCCCGTAGCCGCCGCCGCGGTCTTCACGCGCAACACGATGGCGGCTGCGCCAGTGAGTTGGAGCCGCCAAGCGGTCTCGGACGGCACGTTGCGCGCGTGGGTCGTCAACGCGGGCAACGCCAACGCGTGCACGGGCGCGACGGGCGAAGCCGACGCTCGGGCGATGGCCGAGCAGACCGCGCGACTCCTCGGGTGCGCTCCCCAGGATGTGGGTGTCGCTTCCACGGGCGTGATAGGCGTGCCGATGCCGATGCCGACAGTTGGTGCCGGCATTGAAGCGGCCATTGCCGCCCTCGGAAGCAAGCGGGAGCACGCCACGCAGGCCGCCGCAGCGATCATGACCACTGACACGTTCGCGAAGGAGTCCGCGTGCCGCGTGACGGTGGATGGTACCTCGTTTGCGGTGGGGGGCATCGCCAAGGGGAGCGGCATGATCATGCCCGACATGGCGACCATGCTCGCGTTTCTCACCACCGACGCGCCGCTCGACGCCGAGGCGTGCAGAGCGGCGCTCACCTTGGCGGCCGGTCGCACGTTTAACCGCATCACCGTCGACGGCGACACATCGACCAACGACACCGCCGCTCTCATGGCGAGTGGTGCCGCGACGATTGTGGACGGTGCGCCAATCACCGTTGCTCACCCCGCGTTCGACGCGGTCGCGGCGGCTGTGACGCACGTGTGCGCGGAGCTCGCGCGGATGATTGTTCGCGACGGGGAAGGCGCGACGAAGCTTGTCTCTGTCGTGGTGCGGGGCGCCGCGAGCGCCCACGACGCCGAGGCGGCCGCTCGCACGATCGCAAACTCGCCCCTCGTCAAGACCGCGCTCTTTGGTGGGGACGCCAACTGGGGGCGGGTTGCGATGGCGCTCGGCAATTCGGGCGCCGATGTCGACCCGGATCGCGTCGACATTGTGTTCGCGGGGATTCCCACGTGCACGGGCGGGACGGCGGTCGCCTTTGATGAAGACGCTGCGGCGCTCGCGCTTTCCGCCGACGAGATCGAGCTGCTTGTCGACCTGCACCTCGGCGAGTTCGAGGCCACCGTTTTGACGTGCGACCTGACGTATGAGTACGTGCGCATCAACGGCGCGTACCGGACGTGAGGTCCAAGACTGAGGAGAGGGCGTCGATGGAGTACCTGTTGGAGAAAGCTGAGACTCTGACAGAAGCGCTGCCTTGGATCAAGCGCACCTGGGGGAGGACCGTCGTCATCAAGTACGGCGGGGCGGCGATGACGGATCCCGTGTTGCGCGAGCACGTCGCCAGCGACATCGTGCTCATGAAGCTTGTAGGGGTGAACCCGGTGATCGTGCACGGGGGCGGACCGGCTATCACCGCGTACATGGAACGGCTCGGCATGCCAGTCGAATTCCATGAGGGGCTTCGTGTGACCTCCGATGAGGCGATGGAGGTCGTCAAGATGGTGCTCGTCGGCAAGGTGAACAAAGAACTCGTCGGCTCGATCAACTCCCACGGACGGCTCGCCGTCGGGATCTCAGGAGACGATGGCAACCTCATCATCGCTGACGCGATCTCCGAGCGCCTCGGTCGTGTGGGGCAGGTCCGCTCCATCGACACGACCGTGATCCACAAGCTGATCGGAGACGGGTTCATACCGGTCGTCGCTTCCGTGGGGGCCAGCGCGGACGCTGGCTCGTACAACATCAACGCCGACATCGTCGCTGGTGAGCTGGCAGCCGCACTCGACGCCGACAAGGTCATCTTCCTCACGGACGTCGATGGCCTGTACGCTGATTTCTCGGACAAGTCCTCGCTCATCAGCGTGCTCGCACTCCATGAAGCCGAGGAGATGATCGCGCACGACCGTCTTGCGAGCGGGATGATCCCCAAGGTAGCCGCGTGCGCGCGGGCGCTGCGCGGCGGGGTAGGCCGAGCGCACATCTTGAACGGCACCGTCCCGCACTCTCTTTTGCTCGAGGTCTACACGGACTCAGGTGTGGGGACGATGATCACTCACGACGGCGAGCGCGGTCCCATGGAGTGCCGTGGCGCGTACCAGGGGGAGGCGGGCCGCTAAAGTGGGGGACGCTTACGAGGTCGCGCGCTCTCTTGACGCCGAGTTTCACATGCCCACGTACGCTCGCAAACCGGTGATGTTTGTGGAAGGCAGAGGTATGCGCCTCTACGACGACGAGGGCCGCGAGTATCTCGACTTCGTCTCAGGTATCGGCGCGGTAAATCTCGGTCACGCGCATCCTGCGGTGGCCGAGGCGGTCGCACGCCAGATGAACCGGCTCGTGCACGTGACTAACCTGTATTTCGTCGAACACCGCGCGGAGCTCGCGCGTGAGATATCGGGACTTCTCGGCGGGGGGTTCAAGGCATTTTTCTGTAACTCGGGTGCCGAGGCGACCGAGGGCGCGATCAAACTCGCCCGTCGCTGGGGCGTGGCGAACAAGGGTCCAGGCGCCGTGCGGGTCATTACCGCCGAGCGGAGCTTTCACGGCAGGACCCTGGCGGCGCTCGCGGCGACAGGACAACCCTCCAAGCAAGAGGCGTTTGAGCCGCTGCCGCACGGTTTTTCCCACGTGCCGCTTAACGACATCGCCGCGCTCGACGAAGCGCTCGATGACAGCGTGTGCGCGGTGATGCTCGAGGTCGTTCAGGGAGAAGGCGGCGTCTACCCGTGTGAGCCGTCGTATCTTTCGGCGGCCCGGGCACTCTGTGACGAGCGCGGAGTCCTGCTCGTTTTCGACGAGGTCCAGACCGGTTTCTGGCGCACTGGGCCGGCGTTCGCGCATCAGGCGTTTGGGATTGAGCCCGACATCGTGACGCTCGCCAAGGCGATGGCAAACGGTTTACCCGCGGGCGCTGTGATGGCGCGGGACCACGTGGCCGAGGCGTTTTGTCCGGGCGATCACGGCTCCACCTTCGCTGGCGGACCTGTCATCTGCGCAGCCGCGCTCGCCACGATCGCTGCGCTTCGGGACGAGCGGCTCGGCGAGAGGGCTATCGCGACCGGAGGGTACCTGCGCGAGCGTCTCGAGGCGTTCTCGGCGCAAACCGGCGCGCTCGTTGAGGTGCGCGGGACAGGGCTCATGCTTGCCGCCCACTTCGTAAAACCCGTGGCGCCATCGATCGCGGCGAGCGCGCTTGCGCGCGGCTTCGTGCTCAACGCCATCGGAGAGCACATTATCCGGTTCCTGCCTCCGCTCGTGTGTTCCTCGTCCGAGGTGGATACACTCATGGATGTACTGCCCGTGCTCTTTGAGGAGGTGGCCGCGTGATGTCAAAGGCGCTCTCAGGCCGTGACCTGCTGACGCTCGCAGATCTGTCCGCCGACGAAATCGCACTCGTGCTAGACACCGCTCTCGAGGAGAAAGCCGCGTGGGCGGCTGGCGTGCGCGCCGCGCCGCTCGCGGGCGCCTCGGTCGCGATCGTCTTCGAGAAGCCTTCAGTGCGCACTCGCGTTTCGTTCGAGGTGGCGTGCGTTCGTCTCGGTGCCGCGCCCGTCATCCTTTCTGGTGGGGACTCGGCGTTTTCTCGCGGAGAGACGGTCGCGGACACCGCGCGCGTGCTTGAGCGCTACTGCGACGCCATTGTGTTCAGGACGTTTGCGCACGCAAAGGTCGAAGAGGTGGCGAAGTGGGCGAGGGTTCCGGTCATCAACTCGCTTTCCGACGACCACCATCCCTGCCAGGGTCTGGCGGACCTCCTCACGATCCGGGAGCACCTCGGCCGCCTCGAGGGTGTGGTCTTTGCCTACGTTGGTGACGGCAACAACATGGCGCACACGTACCTGCACGCGGGTGCGCTCACTGGCATGGATGTTCGCATCGCCACGCCACAGCGGTTCGAGCCTGACGCGAGCGTAGTCGCGCACGCCAAGCAGTTGGCCGAGACACACGGTGCTCGCGTATGGGTGGGGCACGACCCGTTCGAAGCGGTGCGCGGCGCGGATATTGTCGCGACCGACACGTGGGCGTCGATGGGGCAAGAGGGCGAGCACGCCGAGCGGCTGGCCGCGTTTGAGCCCTACCGGGTCGACGCTGACCTGATGTCGGCCGCCGGACGCGGCGCACGGTTCATGCACTGCCTGCCGGCGCACCGTGGCGAAGAGGTGACGGGCGAGGTCATAGACGGGCCGGCGTCGATCGTGTTCGATGAGGCGGAAAACCGGCTGCACGCGCAGCTCGCGTTGCTCAAGCTGCTGCTCAGCTAGGTTTCATGGACGAGGAAGAACGGGGAGGTCGATTGGAACTCATGAAGAAGCGGACCAAGAGGCAAGAGGTGATCAGGACGATCGTGCGGGCGGAGCGGGTGCGCACGCAGCGGGACCTCGTTGAGCATCTCAAGGAACGAGGCTTCAGCTGCACCCAAGCGACGGTCTCGCGAGATGTCACCGAGATGGGACTCAAAAAGCTGCCCGAGGGTGTATACGTGCTCGCCGAGGATCTTCACTTGCAGCGGATGATCTCAGAACTCGTAACGGGAGTCGTCCACACCGGCAACCTCGTGCTCGTCAAGGCATCGCCCGGAACCGCGCCCGGTGTCGCGGCGGCGCTCGACCGTGCGGAGCTGTCGGATGTGCTTGGATCGATAGCGGGCGATGACACGATTCTGATCATCGTCCAAGACGAGACGGCTGCCGGTACGCTTGTCGACGCCATCAAGAAGTTTCGGGGCATCGAGTAGGGCGCGTCACCGCGCCGTGAACATATCGCCGGTTTCCGGCACGGATGGAAGGGTTTCATATGGTTCGGGAGAAATGCGTACTGGCCTATTCCGGAGGACTCGACACGTCCGTCGCTATCCAGTGGATTCGGGAGAACCACGATGTCGATGTGGTGGCCCTCGCCATCGACGTGGGCCAGGAGCGTCAGGATCTCGAGTTCGTGCGGAAGAAGGCGCTCGACATCGGAGCGGTCGATTCGATCGTGAAGGATGTGCGCGAGGAGTACGTGGAGGAGTACCTGAGCCGTGCCCTCAAGGCCAACGCGCTCTACGAGAACAAGTACCCGCTCGTCTCGGCTCTGTCGCGTCCGATCATCGTCAAGCATCTCGTAGAGGAGGCGCACCGGTGCCAGGCCCGCTACATTGCTCACGGGTGCACCGGCAAAGGTAACGACCAGGTGCGTTTCGAGGTAGGAATCGCGGCCCTCGACCCCGATCTCGAGGTGATCGCGCCGGTGCGCGAGTGGGAGCTAAAGACCCGCGAACAGGAAATGGTCTACGCCGAGGAGCGCGGTATCCCCGTGCCCACCACCAAGTCCTCGCCGTACTCGATCGACGACAACCTCTGGGGACGGGCCATTGAGTGCGGCATCTTGGAAGATCCGTGGGTCGAACCGCCAGCCGATATCTACACGCTCACGGCCGATTCGCGCGGCAACGAGTGCGATGAGCCCGAGTATGCCGAGATCAGCTTCGCGCAAGGCATTCCGGTCGCGCTCGACGGCGAGCGGTGCAGCTTCCATGACATCATCGAGCGCATGAACGAACTAGCTGGCAGGCACGGGTTCGGCCGCATCGACATGATCGAGAACCGGCTCATCGGCGTGAAGTCCCGCGAGATATACGAGGTGCCGGGAGCGCTCACTCTCATCACCGCCCACAAGGCGCTCGAGGATCTCTGCCTGGAGCGCGAGGTGCTCCACTACAAACTCGGCGTGGAGCAGAAGTGGGCCGAGCTCGTCTACAACGGCATGTGGTTCTCGCCGCTCAAAGAGGCGCTCGACGGTTTCATCGACACCACCCAGCAGCTAGTGACCGGCGATGTGCGGCTGCGTTTCTTCAAGGGAAGCTGCGTGACGGTGGGACGCCGCAGTCCGTACTCGCTCTACGACTACAATCTCGCCACCTACGACGAGGCCGACACCTTCGATCACACCGCTGCCAAAGGATTCATCCATCTGCATGGACTGCCGGTGAAGGTCTGGGCGCGCCAGCGTCGCAAGGTAGGCAAGGAAGGCGAGGTCTAACTCCGTGACAGACGCGAAAAAGCCATGGGGCGGACGTTTTGAGCGGTCCCCGAGCCGGTTCCTCGACGAGTTCGGCGCCTCGCTGCCGGTCGACAAGCGCATGTGGGCTGAGGACATCACCGGCTCGATCGCGCACGCACGGATGCTTGCGCGCCAGAACATCATCTCCGAGGCGGACGCCGAGGCGATCGAAGCCGGTCTTTCGGAGATATACCGCGAGATCCGCGACGGCGCGTTTCAGTTCGACGTGGCCGACGAAGACATCCACATGGCGATCGAGCGCGCCCTTACTGAGCGCATCGGTCCTGCGGGTGGTCGGCTCCATACGGGGCGCAGCCGCAACGATCAGGTCGCGCTCGACACGCGCATGTATGCCAAGCGGCAGGCCGTAGAGCTCGTGCGGGCTCTCGTCGCGCTTCGCGGAACACTCGTTTCGGTGGCCGAGGCCAACGCAGACGTCATCATGCCGGGCTACACTCATCTCCAGAAGGCCCAGCCGATACTCTTCAGCCACCACGTGCTCGCATACTCGTGGATGTTTACGCGCGATACGGCGAGGGTGCGTGCGGCGTACGAGGCGGCCGACGAGTGCCCGCTCGGAAGCGCTGCGCTTGCGGGCACCACGTTTTCCGTGGACCGCCGGTTTATCGCAGAGCATCTCGGATTCGCCGCGGTGATTCCAAATTCGCTGGACGCGGTGTCCGATCGCGACTTCCTGCTCGACCTAACCTATGCGTGCACCGTGACCATGGTGCACTTGTCGCGCATCTGCGAGGAACTCATCTTGTGGTCCACCGAGGAGTTCGGCTTTGTCACGATGGATGACGCTCACTCCACGGGTTCAAGCATCATGCCGCAGAAGAAGAACCCCGACTTCGCTGAGCTCACGCGAGGCAAGAGCGGTCGAGTGATTGGCGATCTCGTAGGGTTGCTCACCATGCTCAAAGGGCTTCCGCTCGCCTACAACAAAGATATGCAGGAGGACAAGGCGGGCGCCTTCGACGCGATCGACACGACGCTCGACTGCCTCACCGTGGTCGATGGGATACTCTCGTCGATGCGGGTCAACGGCGAGCGCATGCGCGCGGCCGCGCACGGAGGATTCATGGCGGCGACCGATCTCGCCGACCACCTCGCGGGCGTGGGAGTGCCCTTCCGCGAGGCACACGAAGTCATCGGAGCGCTCGTTTGCGCGCTCGAGCGAGACGGCCGCACGCTGCAAGACCTCACCGCCGAGGAGTTCGCGGCTATACACCCGTCGCTGAAGGAAAGCGGCAGCGATGTGGTGGACATCCGGAAGGTGGTGGCTCGGCGCGCCAGTGAAGGGGGCACAGGGCACGGTCCGGTCTCCCGTCAGATGGTGCACGTGGGCGAGGCGCTTAGCTTGGATGCGGAGTGGCTCAAGCGCGCGGCTGAGGGGTAGGTGGCACGGCGTGTCGGCGTGGCCGACGGAAAGTGAACCGATTCCGGGCGTGACCGGCGCGCGAGTAGAGCGAGAGTTCTTTGACCGGGATCCCCGCGAGGCCGCTTCAGAACTGCTCGGGACGATCCTGCTGAGCCGGGCGGGCGGTGGGCTCACGGGTGGCAGGATTGTTGAGACAGAGGCGTATCTCGGCAGTGACGACCCCGGTAGCCACGCCGCTACCCGCGGGATCACTGTCCGCAACGCGGTGATGTACGGACCACCCGGTTCCGTCTACGTCTACTTCACGTACGGCAACCACCACATGCTCAATCTGGTGTGCGGTCCTGAGGGCGTCGCGGGCGCGGTGTTGATACGTGCCCTTGAGCCGCTCGTAGGCGTGGGCACGATGCGTGCGCGCCGACCAGGACGTGCGGATCATGAGCTGACCAACGGCCCCGGGAAGCTCGCCTCGGCGCTCGGCGTCGATCTGACGCACAACGGCGGCGTTCTCGGCGAGGGTGATCTTGCCGTGTACCATGCTTCAGGGCCGTTCAACCACGAGGTGTCGAAGTCTGGCAGGGTAGGACTGGGTGCGGGCTTCGAGCTCGAGCTGCGCTACTTCCTGACGGGATCACCGTACGTATCGCGTGGGAGAACAGGGCCACCGACTCAGCGACGCTCTCGCGCTCATCGTCACCGCAACTGAGGCACTCGAGATGAAGCTTTCCGGGACTTGCCGTACCTGCCTCAAGCGACCGTGATCGCGTTTACGGGGCGGGTGTTGGAGTCGGCTCTGTCTGCGGCGGCGGCAACGCTGGAGGTGGTGGTGCGGGAGGCGCTGGAGGTGGTTGCGGCGCGGGAGGCGGCGTCGTGTCCCGGCCCTTCGAAACGCTCACGGTGACGGTGCCGCCAGGTGCGATCTTGGCATCTGGCGCGGGGTTCTGAGCGACGATGATCCCTACGGGAGCTGTGGCGTGGAAGACCTCGTTGACCGTGAGCTTGAGCGCGAACGGGTCGAGCGATTCTTCAGCTTGAGCGGTCGTCATGCCGATGAGATCAGGGACGTCAACGCGCAGTGAGGACTGCCTGTAGGTGTACTTAGGCGCGGCGACCCGTTTGAAGTCGAGCACCGGCAGACCTTCGTGAGCGGGCCTCATGAAGCGCTCCCAGATCGGCGCGGCGAGGGTTCCACCAAACCCGCGGCGTCCGTGCACGTTGAGCATCGGGGTTTCTTGCTTGTAGTAGCCGACCCACACCGATGTCACCAGCTGGGGCGTATAGCCGACGAACCATGCGTCACGGTAGTTCTGGCTCGTGCCCGTCTTGCCAGCGGCCGGCCGACCTATCGAAGCGGCGCGTGCTGTGCCCCCTGTGATGACGCCTCGCATGACGTTCGTCACCGCAAAGGCGACCTCTGGTGTAAGAGCTTCCACCCCTTCAGGCTTGTGCTCGAACACGGTCTCGCCGTCTCTGTCGATCACCTTCGTGATGGCCACAGGTGCGTGGTAAACGCCGTTGGTTGCCAAGGTTCCGTGGGACGAAGCCATCTCAAGCGGGGTCACGTTTTGGGTTCCCAGCGCGATCGATGGGTACGGCGGGATGTCCGAGCGGATCCCCATGCGCCGCGCAACAGCGGCGACCTTCTCGGCACCCGTGCTCTCGTCGTCGTTGAGCTCCCAAATGAGGCGCGCAAACACGGTGTTGACTGAGGAGCGCATCGCCGAATCGAGGCGGATGATGCCGCGTCCTCGTCCTTCGCTGTTCGATACGTTCCACAGGGGAGTCGCGGGGATGACGGCGGGGGAAGATGAGTCAACGAATCGCGAGGGAGGCATACCAGCCTCGATCGCGGCGACAAGCGTAAACGTCTTGAACGCGGAGCCGGGTTGGCGCTTGCCTTGCGTCGCAAGATTGAATTTGCTCGTGGCGAAGTCTCGTCCGCCCACAAGCGCCTTGATCGTTCCGTCGCGCGGGTCGAGCGAGACGAGTGCGGCGTCCGGGTCGCCCGGCCGGTTGAGGAATCCGAAGACGGCATCTTCGGCGAGCGCTTGCAGTCTCAGGTCGATGGTGGTGTGAACCTCAAGCCCTCCTCCAAACACGAGGGCCGAGCTGTACTCCTGCTGGAGGATCTTCTTGACGTGCGCTACGAAGTACGGTGCGTGAAAGATCCCGTCGGCCGGCTGGTCGGCGCGCTTGAGCTCGACGGGGGCCGCGCGCGCGGTGTTGTACTCATCTTGCGTGATATAGCCGTTGACGAGCATCCGAGAGAGCACGTGGTTGCGGCGTGCGGTCGCGCCTTCCGGATTCGTGAACGGAGACAATCTGCTCGGCTGCTGAGGAAGACCCGCGAGCAGCGCAGCCTCGGCAATTGTCAGGTCGGACGCGTTTTTGGAGAAGAATGTTTGCGCGGCGGCCTGAGCGCCGTATGCCCCCTCGCCAAAGTAGATCGCGTTGAGATAGAGCTCCAGTATTTCGTCTTTGTCCTTGCGTTTCTCAAGCTCGCGGGCGAGAAACGCTTCACGAACCTTGCGGGCGAATGTGATGTGTGTTCGCTCGTCAAGAAGGACCGTGTTACGGATGTACTGCTGGGTGATTGTCGAAGCACCCTCCTCGAGGCGTCCCGCCATCAGGCCAGTGACGAGTGCGCGTGCGATGCCCTGCAGGTCGACACCATCGTGCGTGTAGAACCGTTCATCTTCGACCGCGACAACGGCTTCGACGAACTCCGTCGATATCTCCGACATTGGAACAACGGTACGATTCTCCAGGTAGAGCCGCGCGATAAGAGTGCCGTCCGCCGAGTAGATCCGTGTTGCCTGGGCGACGTCGAAGGCGTGTGGCGACTGGTAATCCGGCAGGTCCTCAAGCCACGAGGAGACTACCGCGTACGCTGCGGTTACTCCCGCCGCTAACAGGAGGAACAGTGTCGCGACCACGGTGGTCGCCGCGATCGCCCCCACCGGCGCGCCCGCGCGCGCTCGGCGGTTTCTCATGCGCCTGCTTGACATGCTCCTCGCTCACCTCCAGTCTCCCTATTGTGCCGCATCGGGCGAGTTTCGTGCCAGGCGCACTCGAATCCGTCACCGATCCGATGGAAGCCTTCACCATGCCAGAGTCTCAGTCCGCGTCCAGAATGCCCGAACTCCTTGCGCCAGCCGGGGGGCTTGATGCGTTGCACGCGGCGGTCAACGCCGGGGCGGACGCGGTGTACCTCGGCGTGGAGGAGTTCAACGCCCGGCGGGGTGCGCAGAACTTCGCGCGGGCTGATCTGGCACAGGCCGTGCGCTACGCCCATCTGCGCCAAGCGCGCGTCTACCTCGCGGCAAACGTACTCATTAAGCGCGACGAGATGTCGAGCGCGCTCGATTTAGTCGCGGAGGCGTGGGCGGCCGGTGTCGACGCGGTGATTGTGCAGGACCTTGGGTTTGCGGGGGTCGTCAGAAAGGCTCTGCCAGACGTGCGACTGCACGCTTCGACACAGATCGGAGCGCACGACCCGTCGACGATCGCGAAGCTCGCCCAGATCGGCTTTGCGCGTGTCACGCTCGCTCGGGAGGTGACGCTTGGCGATGTGAGGATGATCGCCCGCGAGGCCACACCGGAGATCGAGATATTCGCCCACGGAGCGCTCTGCGTCAGCCACTCGGGCCAGTGCCTCCTGTCGTCAGTGGTGGGCGGGCGCTCGGCGAACCGCGGGCAGTGCGCTCAGCCGTGCCGTCTGCCCTACGAACTCTACGATGATACGGGCGCCAAGCGAGCCGCTCCCGGACGATACCTGCTCAGCCCCAAAGACCTCTGCACCATCGAGATGCTGCCGGCAATCATCGCGGCGGGCGTGGACGCGATCAAGATCGAGGGCCGGATGAAGGCGCCCGAGTACGTCGCGGTCGTGACGAGCGTCTACCGGGCAGCGCTCAACCGTGCGTTCGGCGATCCGGAAGGCTTCACGGTCACCCAAGCCGAGCATGGCTCACTTGCCGAAGCGTTCAGTCGAGGCTTCACCACAGGACATCTCGGGGGTCAGCGTGGCGAGGACCTCATGGGATACTCCCGTCCCAACAACCGGGGCGTGGCCATCGGCAGGGTCTCTGGGACGGGCGCCGCAGGAGTCGCAATCGACCTTGATCGCGCCATCGACGCGGGCGACGTGCTCGAGTTCTGGACGAAACGAGGCCGCTTCACGACCCGGGTCGATCGCATCACGCTCAAAGGCGCCAGCGTCACGGCGGCACCCTCAGGAACGCGGGCCACGGTCGCGGCCGACCGTCCGGTCGCGACCGGCGATCGCGTTTTTCGCGTGGTCAGCGCCTCGCTCGATGCCGCCGCCCGGCGCCTTTTCGTACCCGCCGAGGCGGGCCGCATCGTTTCTGCCGAAGTGTCCGTCAAGGCGCGTCTCGGCGAGCCGCTCACAGTGACTCTCTCAACAGCTGACCAGGAAGGCCGCGGTCTCGGTCCAATCGTCGAGCCGGCGAGGACCAAGGCGCTGACCGCCGCCGACATCATGGAGCACGCCGGGCGTCTCGGCGGCACGCCATTTAAGCCTGAGGGGTGGGAGATCGAGCTCGATCAGGGCGTTGGCATGTCGTTTTCCGCGCTTCACGCCGCTCGCCGAATGGCCACTGACGCTTTGGAAGACGCGCTGCTGACACCGTGGGCCGACAGGGTCCGCGCGTATCCCCACACGCCGTCACCCGGGGACCTGAGCGTCGGCGCGCCGACGGCTGACGGCCGTTCGCATACGCGTGAGATGCCGGATCTCGTCGTGTGGACGACGCGCCTGGCGACCGCAAAAGCGTGTCTTGCCGCTGGGGCGCACCGCGCGATCGTTCCTGAATGGGCCCTTGAAGACGACGCCGAGATACCCGAGCGTGTGAGTGTCGAGACATCTCGTGTCGCGCACGCATGCGAGTTCGCCCAGGCGCTTGGGCACGCCAAAGCGGGCACCTCGGCGGTCGCCTCCACGCTAGGACTTCTCAGCGAGGCCCGCCGTGCGGGGGCGGACGTCTGGGCTCACTGGGGGCTGAACGCCATCAACGAGTGGACGGTTGAACTGCTCGCCCAGGCCGGCGCTTCGGGTGTCTGGCTCTCTCCCGAGGTTTCGGGCAGGGAGATCTCGCAGATCGCGCGCGGCTCGTCGGTGCCGGTGGGCACAGCGATCCTCGGCCGCCAAGAGGTCATGGTACTTGAGCACTGCGTCATCTCATCGACCGCTCACTGTTCCGGCCGGTGCGGCACGTGTCCGAGACGGACGCGATGGTACGCGCTCAAAGATCGCAAAGGCTACGGGATGCCTGTGATCGTGGACCCGTACGGTCGCACTCACGTATTCAACGCGGTGCCGCTCGATCTCACCAGGGCGCTCGACGAGGTGATATCGACTGGCGTGGGTGGGGTACGGATCGATTTCACGGTCGAGCGCCTTCAGGAGGCGCAGCAGATCACGAAGTTGGTGCGCGCAGCGCTTGAGTCCGTCGTTGCGGGCCGTGGCCCGCGAACCGACGCGGTGTGCGACCCGGCGACCGCCGGTCATTTCTTCCGAGGTGTCTCGTGACGCGAGCGCGCGTCTAACGCACGGTGATGCGTTGAGTGAACGATGAAGTCTGGTCGTTGTCGTCGGTCACCCAGAGCGTGATCTCGTACGTGCCCGCACTCGCGTAGGTGTGCGTCGCCTTCGCGCCCTCGAATCCGGCACCATCACCGAACTCCCAGACATAGATCACGATCGTCCCGTCGTCTGTAGATGTTGAAGCGTCGAACGTGACAGGGGCGCCCACGCGTGCATCGATGGGAGTGATACTGAACGCGGGGACTGGTCGAGTGTCGGCAGCCATGCCGCTCGAGACGACGAGAGCTACTTGAGTCCCGACCTCGACCTCGGTTTCAGCCGCTGGTGAGTGGCGGGCGACAAGTCCCATGGGAATGCCTCGGAGGCTCTCTTCGGTGACCGTTGCGGTGAGTTCGAGTTCCGCGAGCTTCGCCAACGCCTGTTCTTTTGTCAGCCCCACGAGATTGGGTAGCACGACACGCTCAGGACCGGTGTGGAGCGAGCACGGCTGAGGCCTGTGAGCCGCCAGAAAGAGCCCACGGACCGCCGTCTCACACCACTCGGATGCCGCACCGCCGCTCTCCGCACACACCGAAGCGCTGACGAGTCCTTCCGGACGCGAGAATTCGGTCGCATCGCGATCTGCGAGCGCCCGCTTCATGAATGCCGCCCATATCTCGGCGGGAAACGAGCCGCCGGTGACGTTGCGCCCGCGCACGTTCGTCATCTCGCGGGCGGCTTCCGGATGCCCGACCCACACCGATGCCACCAAGTCGGGCGTATACCCCACGAACCAGGCGTCACGGTACTGTTGGGTGGTCCCCGTCTTGCCAGCGGCCGGCCGACCGATCTTAGCTACTCCGCCTGTCCCATCTGTGAGGACGCCCCTCAACACGTCGGTGGTCAGATACGCGACCGCTGGGTCGATGACCTCTTGCGCCACAAGCTCCGCCGAGAAGAGCACCTCACCTGAGGCGTCGGTGACACGTGAAATGCCATGCGCCTCGGCGTGCAAGCCGCCAGCCGCCAGCGTTCCGTACGCCGAGGCCATCTCAAGCGGGGAGACGCCCTCCGCGTGACCACCGAGCGCCACAGCGGGCACAGGGGAAATCTCGGTAGTGATGCCCATCGTTCGCGCGGTCTGTATCACCGCGTCAGCTCCCACTTCTAACACGAGTTGGGCGAAGACTGAGTTGATCGATTTCTCCATCGCCTCCCTCAGCCGCATCGGTCCGCTTTGCCCGGTTGCTCCCGTAACGCTCCACGTCTGCCCGTTAGAAAGGCCGAGCCTTGCTGGACCTCGCTCGTACGTCTCCTCAGCGGTGACGCCCTGTGCCAGAGCGGTGGCGAGCACGAACGGTTTGAACGCCGAGCCCGGCTGTCTGCGTCCCTGGACCGCGACGTTGAACTGCTTTTCCGAGAAGTCCTTGCCACCCACCATCGCAAGAATCTGGCCCGTCTTAGGGTCGATCGCAACGAGCGCCGCGGATGGGTCGTCCGGAGAGTCGAGCGCTTCCGCGATCGCCTCCTCGGCGGCACGCTGCATCGTGATGTCCAGTGTGGTGGTCACAGTGATGCCGCCACGGAATACCTGGTCCGAGCCGTATTCTTCTACAAGTTGCGCTTTTACGTATTCGACGAAGTACGGGGCGATCACATTCCGGCCGGAAAGTCCGGCAAGCACAGGCTCAGCGTCTGCCGCCGCCGCGCGCTCCTCCTCGGTGATGAGCTCTTGGTCGGTCATTTGCCGCAGGACGGTGTTTCGCCGCAAGACCGCGGCTTCGGGCTCCAGGTAAGGGGAGAACCGTCCGGGCGACTTGATCACGCCTGCCAGCATCGCGCTTTCAGCAAGATCGAGCTGGTCGACTGGCTTGCCAAAGTAGACTTGCGCAGCTGACTCGACACCGTAGGCGCCGTGCCCAAAGTAGATCGTGTTGAGATACAGCTCGAGTACACGGTCCTTGCTGTAACGCTGTTCGAGCCGGTAGGCGAGGATCGCCTCTGAGATCTTTCGGCGCAGCGTCTTTTCCGGCGTGATGAATGCGTTTTTGACGTACTGTTGCGTGATCGTCGAGCCGCCCTGCGCAGCGGAGCGTGTCCTGATGTCGACCCACAACGCTCGAGCGATGCCGATCGGATCGATTCCCCTGTGCTCGTAGTACCGGGAGTCCTCAGTCGCGATCACGGCCTGTCTGAGCGCTTGCGGTATCTCGGCCAGCGGCCGGTCCGTGCGGTTCTGCTCGGCAAACAAGGTAGCGAGGACCTCGCCGTTGCGGTCTGTGATCACCGACGTCTGGTCGCGGCCTGCTGGCGGACCCTCTAAGTCGGGGAGGTCGCGCACGATGCTTGCGTACACGAGTCCCCCCGCGATCAGCGCGCTTGCTGAGACCAAAGCGAGCGCAAGCGCGAGTATCCGCACGAAGCGTTTCGCGCGGGGTCTTTTCGCTGGCGGCTTCCTTGTGCGGTTGTCGCGCGAAGGGCGGCGCGACGGGCGTGCCCTGTTTACCGTGGTGCGCCGGGAGGACGCGGTGTCACGCACGCGTTGTCTGTCGCCTCGCGTGCCACCTCGTGCCGGTTCGTCGCGCGGCACCCGGGATCGCTTCCTTGGCGTGGGCTTCTTTCGGTTTCCGCCGGAGCGGCGTTTGGGTTGGTCGTTGAAGTCATCCATAAGTTAGAGAGCATACCCTAGTGGTAGCGCGCGAATGGCGCGCGGAGACAGCCGCGGCGGGCGGTCTCGGACCGGTGTCATGCTAGAGTATGACACGCACAACCCCGGTCGGCACCCACGAGTCATCGAACCGTCACGCGCGTTGCGGTGCCGCTGGCCTGGCAGTCCGTACTCTCGATTAGAGGAGTCAACCGTCGTGTTGCCTGCATCTGAGCAACTGCGCATTATGCGAAGCGGTGTCGCTGACATCGTCCCTGAGGACGCGCTCGCCGCCAAGCTAGCCCGAGGTGTCCCGCTTGTTGCCAAGCTCGGCGTCGATCCCACCGCGCCAGACCTGCACCTCGGACACGCTGTCCCGTTGCGTAAGCTGAGGCAGTTCCAGGATCTCGGGCACCAAGTGGTCCTCATCATCGGGGACTTTACCGCGCTCATCGGGGACCCCTCCGGTCGCAACTCGACCCGTCCACCTCTTACCATCGCCGAGGTTGACACGAATGCCCAGACCTATATAGAGCAGGCGTTTCGGATCCTCGATGAGAGCCGCGCCACGGTCCGCCGCAACTCGGAGTGGCTCGCGCCTCTCGGCTTTGCAGATCTGCTCCGCCTTACGAGCCAGTTCACCGTGGCGCGAATCCTGGAGCGTGACGACTTCCAGAAGCGCTACCGGGATGGAGTCGGGATATCACTGCATGAGTTTCTCTATCCCGTCGCCCAAGCCTACGATTCGGTCGCGATTAAGGCAGATATCGAGCTTGGCGGCACCGACCAGCTTTTCAATCTCCTCGCGGGCAGGGAGCTGATGGGAAAGCTCGATCTGGAGGGGCAAGTATGTCTGACCCTCCCGCTGCTTGAGGGCACCGATGGCGTGCACAAGATGAGCAAGAGCTACGGCAACTATGTGGGATTGACCGATCCTCCCGCCGAGATGTTTGGCAAGCTCATGTCGATCCCCGACGAGCTCACGCTCAAGTACTACCGTCTTTGCACCGCGCTTTCCGTTGACGAGATCGACACGATCGAAGCTGGCCTGTCCAGCGGAACGCTGCACCCCAATGCCGCCAAACGCCGACTCGCCCGTGAGATCGTCACGCTGTACCATTCCGCTGCCGAGGGAGCGGCGGCTGAGGCGGCGTTTGACCGGTTGTTCAAGGAGAGGTCCATTCCGGAAAACGTTCCTGAGCACGTGCTTGAACACATGGGCGACCTCATTCACCTCCCCGCGGTGCTGCGCGATGCTGGGCTCGTCGCTTCAAATGCCGAGGGCCGCAGGATGATCGCCGGAGGAGGGGTGCGAATCGGTGGGGTGGCGGTCGGGTCTGAAGAGATCGACATCCCGAGCGAACGGCTCGCAGGTGCGGTGCTTCAGGTGGGGAAACGCAAGTTCTGCAGGGTTGTGTACCGTGGCTGAGGGATCCAGGGGGAAATCGAGGACGTTGATTCCGCTGTTTTGGCAAGGTCGTGGCCGGGTATAAGTTAAGTCCGGGTTCGGGCCACTGAGTTACAGCGTCGAATGCCATTTGTGGCGTTGCTAACGGTGATCGCTAGTGGTATCGTTTCCGGGTGCACGGTATTGGAAGCTGGCCGATTCGAGACGCAGGTTGATAATGACCAACCGTCAGGGGTCGATCCGATAGAAGGCGACATGTCACGACAGTGGCGATTCGTCGCCCTCTCTCTACTTCGGACGCCTCCTGCATCAGGGGGCGTTTCTGATGGATAGGATGCCGAGCCAAGCAGCCTCGCGTGCGACGCTAAAGAAACCTGAGAATGGTTGTTGACACCGGGCGAGGGAATGAGTAGAGTACTTCCTCGCCGCCAAGATTGGGTCGGCGGACGACGGCGGGAAAACCGCAGGATGTGTGGGGTTCTTGCCGCGCCTGAACCTTGAAAACCGGATACTGTGACAAGCCAGTCAGGTTCGCGATAGCGAACCACATGAACCCGTCATCCGAGAGGGTCATCAACAGACCAAACCGGATTGACACAACCGGGTCCATACCGCGTCGGTTTCCTTGCCGGCGAAGGTGGATCCAACCGGATCGAGCAGATCCAAACCTTCGTGAATCGCAGGACTCGTCCTGTGACACTTTCAACGGAGAGTTTGATCCTGGCTCAGGATGAACGC